>CAUWLJ010000014.1:0-52527 GCA_963559585.1 uncultured Eisenbergiella sp.
ACAAATTGGGACGCACATCTGGCAGAAAGCAATTTTCAAACACGCTCTAGGAGAGTAAAGCAGGGAGGGCAAGATTAAAAATAAGCTTGAGGGCTTATTTTTAATCAACAGTTTTGTGCCGGAGCGTCACAAAACTGTCAGAAGCGCAGATGAGAAAACAATGCGTGTTTTCTCATCGCGGCCGGAGCGAAAACCGCTCCGGCAGGGAGGTAAATATGAAACGCAGGATCAAGATCACCGGGAAATATCTTCTGATCCCCATATGTGCGGAAAAAGAGACCAGGTGCGTTTCTTTTTCCGACAGGAACGGGAAGATTTATGAATTTAATATTCCGGTTAACGACAGGAAGGAGCCTTTTTACAGCTTTCATTATCTGGCGCCGCTGAATATGGAGAAATGGCTTGGGGAAACGATCACGGTGGAGGGGGATGTGCCGCGTTCCTTCCTGGATGGTATGGCGCTGGCGGACGCTATCCCGCAGGCGGTCCAGTCCCATCCGCTGATCCATTTTGCGCCGAATACGGGCTGGATGAACGATCCGAACGGGCTGATTTTTCAGGACGGGGTGTACCATCTTTTCTTTCAGTATAATCCCTTTGATACGAAATGGGAAAACATGTGCTGGGGCCATGCGGTGAGTACGGATCTGCTTCATTGGGAGCAGAAGGAAACGGTTCTGTATCCTGATGAGGAGGGAACCATCTATTCGGGAAGCGGTATCGTCAATGAAAAGGGGCTGCTGGGGCTTCCTGTGGATGCGCAGATCTATTTTTATACCTGCGCGGGAGGACGTTCCCAGTGGAGCCGGGGAAGGACGGCTGTTCAGAAGCTGGCCTGCAGTACGGACGGGGGTGAGACGCTGCAGAAGCTGGAGGGCTGCGCGGTGAAGCACCTTGCGGGCGAGAACCGGGATCCCAAGGTTTACTGGCATGAGGAGAGCAACGCCTACTATATGGTACTGTACCTGGATAAGAACGATTTTATGATCCTGCGTTCCTCCGATCTGCGGAGCTGGAAAAAAAGTCAGCTGTTTACGCTGGATCAGGCCTGGGAATGCCCGGATCTGAGGCGGATTCCGGTGGAGGGCGGCAGGGATAAATGGGTTTTCTGGTGTGCGGACGGTTTTTATTATCTGGGAGATTTTGACGGATACCAGTTTAAAACGGACGGTGTGCAGCATAAGGCTTACCGGACGGCCATTCCCTATGCGGCGCAGACCTGGTGGGGGACTAAAGAGGTCATCACCGTCCCGTGGCTGCGGACAAAGAATAAGGGGAAGCTGTATACCGGATGTATGGGGCTTCCGCGCAGGCTGACGCTGGCTTCCACGAAGGAGGGGCTGAGGCTCCGGCAGGTTCCTGTGGACGCCTATATGCAGGCCAGAACCAACGTATATTCCCATGAGGGAGAGGGAAAGGTTTTCTATATGATGCAGAAGGAAGGGGCTCTGGAAACCTGCATCCATATGGAAAAGCCCGGCGGCTTTACCATGAATCTGTATGGAACTCTGATTTCCTACAGCGCTTTGACAGGAAGATTTGCAGTTGGAGAAGAAGGAGTGGAGCTGGGAAAGGGGCTGAATGATTTCTCCCTCATCGCAGACGGAGAGCTTCTGGAGGTATCGGCGGAGAATGGGCTGGTGCTGGCCGTTCTGGAAATGGAATCCGACAGAAAATCCGGTAATGTGACTGTGGAAGCTGAAGGCCGGGCGAAGGTGGAGTTTTACAGGGTGAGGTAGACCGGTTCCGGAAGCAGGCATGTTCCGGATAAAAATAGTGTGAAAAGGGACGGGCACAGGTTTTGGCTGTACCGTCCCTTTTGCCGTCCTTTTTGTGTGGGCAGTTTACTGCCCGGCAGGTAGATATTGCCTGACGGCAATCGTGCTCGGCGCGGGTGTGCGTCAAGACGCACACTTTTTTAGAAGGCATACTGCGCGGCATTGATGGTGACGCAGTCCTTTTCCGGTGTATCCTCCCCGTCGCTCAGATCCATGAACTGTGCCACATCATGGGAGATAAGCTGGAGGGTTCCCTTCAGGCTTTCAGGACAGTGAACCAGGGCGCATTCCTCCAGGATGAGGCGCTCCTTCAAAAGCTGGGGCGTAACGTCCGGGGATACGGTTACGGATGCGCATTCCAGGACATGGAGACGGTCTGCTGCCTGCTCCAGAAGGCTTCTGTCAATGAGCACCTCTGCTTTCTGCATGATGGGAGTGCCCTTCAGGTGTACCACATTTTTATGATTTCCCGGCAGTGCGGAAAGCATGGAGCTGCTGAAGGAGGCAGGCAGATAAATGGTTCCTGTGACGGTCAGATATTCCAGTCCTGCGAAGGCCTGCTCTGCCTGCCGGGCGGAGAAGAAGGTAAGATCCCCGTTCAGATAGATCTTTTTCCCGAAGGAGGAAAGCCGGGAGGCCTCCTGTACCTGGGAGCCGTTCAGGATCCGGCAGCCGTCGGGAAGGATCGTGACAGGCGTTTTTTCATCCAGGATGGAAAGAGAGTCCTCCAGAAGGCTCTCGAGCACAAGGGCCTTTCTGCAATGGAAGGTGACATTTTTGCGGATCAGTTCCTTTAGAGCCAGCTCAGGATTCGTCAGAAGCAGTGTCCCGGTCAGGAAATACAGGGTATTTTCTCTGGCGCGCAGGATGAAAATGCGGTCAGGCTCCAGATCCGAGTGGATAAGACGGGCGGAGGCCGGGTAAACGGTCTGTGTGCCGTTTACGTGTATATCGCAGGTATAGGTATCGGGATAGAAGACCTCTCCGTTTACCAGGAGCTGTTCATACTGCTGTATGGCGGGGACGGACTGGGGAGGGATGACCAAATTTCCGTTGACGATGAGAACGGAATGAGGCGGAAGGTCAGTGGAGGGTGGAAGCTCATAGCTTCCGTTTTTTACGGTAACGCTGGCCTGATCGGATATAGTAAGGGTACAGGCGGAATTCTGCTTCACTCCGTATCTGGCGGTCAGCAGGGCAGAACGAGCGGACTGGAGGATGCAGGCTGCATTGACCTGTATGGATTCGTACTGCTCAAGAAGCTCCTCGCTGAGTTGTGTCATATCACATAAGGCGGCGTTTACAACCAGATTTTTTGTGGATTTCATAATGGCTTCTCCCTTCTTGATGTGGATAAGTGATTACTGTTTACCGGCCTGGCAGTTCGGATACGTGATCTGGTGCGGAGAAAAGCTTCTGCAGCTTTTTCCGTGCCGACAGCAGACGGTAACGGATGGTGGAGGGCGGCAGGGAATACATGGCTCCCAGCTGTGTGGAATCGTAGCCCTCAAAATAGCGCTTGATGAAAAGCGTTTTCTCCTCCTCCGGGAGCTGGCAGATCAGCTGCATGACCTCCACGCGGGACAGGTCGTCGGGGCTGCCCTCCTGCATTTCCTCCTGGGGAAGGGCGGTTTCATGGGCGTCACGGCGCACCCTGTCAATGAAAATGTTCCGGGCTGTGCGGTACAGCCAGCTTCGGCACTGCGGCACCTGCATATCGTTGATCTGGTCCGCGTGTTCCATAGCCCGTAGAAAGGTCTCCTGCACGATATCCTCCGCCCGGCTGCGGTCTTTAGTCATTGCTGTGATGTAGGTGACAAGCTCCTGAAAAAAGAGCTGATAGAGATGGGCGATCATGCGTCCTCCTTTCCGGCGGCGTGTCCTGCGTCCGGCCTGCCAGTTTCTCCTTCTGTCCGCATGAAGAAGCTTCCGCTCCAGCTCCATGCGGTACAGGTCATAATAGAATTCGGGGATTATCTGTTCCATAGGCTTCCTCTTTTCTGTATGCCAGGCCTGGCTGTTTACATCTATAAAACGGATAAGAAGGAGGAAGTGTTGGAAAAAAATATATTTTTTTCGGTTTGAAGAAAGAAAAGACAGCAGGAGGTGATTTGGGTAAGCCAAATCGCCCTTCCTGCTGTCAGGCAAGAGCTGTTTTTAGTTTCAGCCAGAAAATAAGGCTTTCAGCCGGGATGTTCCCCGGCAGATCAGTTGCTGCCGCAGGAATCCTTCCCGCACTCACAGTCTGGAGAGGAGGCCTCCTCACAGGTACATTTTTGAGAAGCTTCCTCTCCGTAGCTGCATGCCTCCTCGCCGCAGCCGCAGTCATCGTCCTGGGTCAGGGTATTCAAGCGCTCCTTCAGATCCGCCAATTCCTCTTTGGTCATTTTCTCCATGGCGGAGTATACATCCTTGAACTCATTCACCACGTTGACGGTGACATGCTTGTTCATTTTCTCTTTGGCGTTTTTCTTCATTTCCTCGTTCAGGACTTTACCCTGTTCTACGGTAAGCTCGCCCTTCTCCACCAGATTGTCGATCAGGTTCTTGGCGGCTTCGCCTGTGGTGGCCACAGCGCCTACGCCTGCCAGAAAAATTTTCTTGATTCCGTCTGTAATATCCATACCCATCCTTCCTTTCTGTGAAATACCTGTATGTCTGCTGTAAGCTTCTGTCGTGCCGGAGCGGAATCCATGTCTGCGGGAGAAATGCTCCTCTTGCAGGACGAAAAACGGTTCCGGCTGGTTAACGCCAATTATAGCATATTGTTTCCAAATTATCTTTAATTTCAAAGCATTTTAGAAAAAATTAAGATATGGAAAATAGAGGTTTCCATTTCATGCGGTTACTGCTAAAATAAGAATGAATCAGGCTGAAAAGCGGAGATTCAGAAAACGAGGTAGATAAGCTATGAAAAAAACGGATGTTGTAGCGCTTGGAGAATTATTAATTGATTTTACGGATAATGGAAAGAGCGAACAGGGAAATACCCTCTTTGAGGCGAATCCAGGCGGAGCGCCCTGCAATGTGCTGTCCATGTTGAACCGGTGCGGCCATTCCACCGCTTTTATCGGCAAGGTAGGGCAGGATATTTTCGGCCTGAAGCTGAAGGCTGTCCTGGAGGAGACAGGGATCGATACAACGGGCCTGATCGTAGACGGGCAGGCGAGGACGACGCTGGCCTTCGTGCAGACCTTTGAGGATGGGGACAGGGATTTTTCTTTTTACAGAAACCCGGGTGCGGACATGCTTCTGACGGCAGATGAGGTGGACGAGGAGCTGGTGAAGGGAGCCAGGATCTTCCATTTCGGCACGCTTTCCATGACCCATGAGGGGGTGAGGGAGGCCACGAAAAAGGGGATCCGCCTGGCGAAGGAGGCCGGAGCTATGATTTCCTTTGACCCCAATCTGCGCCCGCCTCTGTGGAGCAGCCTGGATGAGGCGAAGGAGCAGGCGGCTTACGGCTTCGGGCAGTGCGATATTCTGAAAATTTCAGACAATGAGATCCAGTGGTTTACCGGGGAGGAGGATTACGATGCGGGGATCAGGAAGCTTCGTGAGCAGTATGATATTCCTTTGATCCTGCTGTCCATGGGACGGGATGGAAGCCGTGCCTACTATAAGGAGCTGCGGGTGGAGGTTCCCTCCTTCATTCAGGAGCATACCATCGAGACCACAGGAGCAGGAGACACCTTCGGGGGAAGCTGCCTGCATTATGTGCTGGAAAACGGGCTGGAGAATCTGACGGAGGAAGGGCTGCGGAGGATGCTGACCTTTGCCAATGCGGCGGCTTCCATCATTACCACCAGAAAAGGGGCTCTTCGGGTGATGCCCGAAATGGATGAGGTGGAGCGTTTTATTGCTTCCAGACAGTGAGCGTAACGGCCTGGCCTGCGTCCGCAGGCCGGAGCATCAATAGGTGTTGGGAAGGGCCGCCAGAGGGCGGCAGAATGTGAGGGATTTATGGAAGCATATACAATATTCAGGGATTTGGCGATCATCATTGTGTTTGCCAAGGTATTTGCCATTCTGGCCAGAAAATGTAAGGCTCCCCAGGTAGTGGGGGAGATCATTGCAGGACTCCTGCTGGGGCCCAGTGTTCTGGGGCTTGTCCAGCAGTCTGATTTCATTCTCCAGATGGCGGAGATCGGTGTGATCCTGCTGATGTTCTCCGCAGGGCTGGAAACGGATCTGAAGGAGCTGATGAAAACAGGGCCGGTGGCTTTTCTGATTGCGCTGTGCGGCGTTTTTGTGCCGCTGGCAGCGGGAACCGTGCTGTATATGGCCTTTTACGGCGTGGCGCCCTGGGGATCGGAAGTTTTTTTTCAGGCGGTATTCATGGGCGTGATTCTGACGGCCACCTCGGTGAGCATTACGGTGGAGGCGCTGAAGGAGATGGGGAAGCTGAAGGGAAAGGTGGGAACCACCATTCTCAGTGCTGCCATCATCGATGATGTGATCGGCATTATCGTTCTGACCTTCGTGATCGGCTTCAAGAGCCCGGATGCCAAACCGGGTATTGTGGTGATGAATACCTTCCTGTTCTTCCTCATGGCAATCGGCGTTGGCTTTCTGTGCTTTCTGGCCTTTAAATGGATGGACAAAAGGTATCCCCACACCAGGAGAATTCCGATCCTTTCCCTGTCTCTCTGCTTTGCCATGGCCTATATTGCGGAGGAATACTTTGGAATCGCAGATATTACCGGGGCCTATGTGGCAGGGCTGATCCTGTGCTCCATTCAGGATTCGGACTACATAGCCAGAAAAATGGACATTAATTCTTATATGATCTTCGGCCCCATCTTCTTTGTGGGGATTGGTCTGAAAACCAATATCAGCGGCATGACCATGGAGATTCTGGCTTTTGCAGTGTGCTTCGTTCTGGTGGGAATGCTGAGCAAGATCATCGGCTGCGGGCTGATGGCAAGAGTATGCCGGTTCAACGGGGCGGATTCGCTGAAGATTGGCGTAGGAATGATGACCAGAGGAGAGGTGGCTCTGATTGTTGCGCAGAAGGGACTGAATGTGGGATTGATGAATTCCGTTTATTTTACGGCGGTAATCCTGCTTATTATCATTTCATCCATCTGTACGCCTATTCTTCTGAAGATTCTGTACGCCAGGGATAAACAGGAGGAAAGTGGCTGTGCTGTTTAATTCCTATGTGTTCCTGTTCCTGTTTCTGCCCCTGGCCCTGGCAGGCTGGTATGCCCTGAATCGAAAGGGATACGGCAAAGCCGCCCAGGGGTATCTCATCGGGATGTCTCTGTGGTTTTATGCCTGGTTTAACGTAAGCTTCCTGTGGGTGATCCTGGGAAGCTGTCTTTTCAATTTCTCTGTAAGCTGGCTGCTGCATGAAAAAAATACGCCCAGGCTTCGGAAGCTCTGCCTGATCGTGGGCGTTGCGGGAAATGTGGGCGCTTTGGGGATCTTCAAATATTACAACTTTTTTGTGGAAAATATCAATGGCCTGTTCCATACGGATTTTCAGCTGCAGCACATCCTGCTTCCTCTGGGGATCAGTTTTTTTACCTTCCAGCAGCTTTCCTTCCTCATCGACCGGTGCAGAGGAGATGCGCCGTACTGCGGGCTGTTGGATTATCTGAGCTTTGTAACCTTTTTCCCCTCCCTGATTTCCGGCCCTATCATCCTCCATGGTTCTACCATTGCCCAGTTTCAGGACAGGGAACGGCGTCGTTTTCATGGGGACAGCTTTGCAAAAGGGGTGATGCAGTTTACCATCGGACTGGGAAAAAAGGTTCTGCTGGCGGATACCCTGGCTCTGGCCGTGAACTACGGATATGACAATATTCCGTCCCTGGACGCCCCTGCGGCGTTAGTGGCAGCAGTGGGGTATACCCTGGAGCTGTATTTTGATTTCAGCGGGTATACGGATATGGCGGTGGGAGTGGGGAAAATGTTCGGCATCGTCCTGCCGGAAAACTTCCGCTCGCCCTATCGTGCCGTGTCGGTGAAGGATTTCTGGAAAAGATGGCATATGACGCTGAGCAGTTTTCTGCAGACCTATGTATATATTCCACTGGGCGGGAGCAGGAAGGGAAGGCTTAGCACCTTTCTCAATACCATGCTCACCTTCCTGGTGAGCGGCCTGTGGCATGGGGCGAACTGGACGTTTGTGTTCTGGGGCTTTCTGCATGGACTGGGAGTAGCGGCGGCCGGGCTGGCTGGAAAGAAGGCTTCGGAGCCTTCCCGGCAGGAAAGACGGGGGCGCAGGATACTGTGCCAGGCAGCCACGTTTGCCTATGTGTGCATGGCCTTTGTATTTTTCCGGGCGGACACTGTTGGGGACGGCTTTGCCCTGCTGGGGCGGATCTTCTCCTTTGAACATACGGGCCGGCTTGCGGCTCTGGCGGCGGCCATGGAGCCAGCGGAAATCTATCCGGTGACGAAAGCCCTTTCCCTGATTGCCCCCGGACTGGTTCCGGCGGTTCAGACTGCGGTACTGCTTCTGGTGCTGGCCGTCTGCTGTGTGACGCTGGCCGGAAGGCGGACGGAGGAGATCATAGAGAGAGATACGATTTCCTTCCGGTTCACCCTGGCCCTGGCCGTGCTGTTCGTCTGGTCGGTGATCTCGCTGGCCGGGGTGAGTACCTTTGTTTATTTCAGCTTCTGAGGATGGCTGACGGCAATCGCGCCGGGCGTTGGCGTGCGTTAAAACGTACACCTTTTTACGATGTGCCCGTGGACAGGAAGAATGGAGACGGATATGTATCAGATATTTTTAAAAAGATTTGCGTGGATCACAGGGCTTCTTCTTCTGGCGGCAGCAGGGGTTGTGGCGCTGTTCGATCCCTTTTTCCATTACCACGGAGCGGTTGGGCCGCTGAAGGAGGTGCTGACCAAGAAGGAATATCAGAGTATCGGCACACTGCGTAATTTCACCTACGACAGCGTGATCGCAGGCTCCTCCACCGCGGAGAATTTTAACAATGCCTGGTTCGATCAGGCTTTTGGCTGCGTGAGTGTGAAAGCCATTAAAAGCTCAGGCGTCACGGCCCAGCTGGATTATTATCTGAGAGAAGCGTTTGAGGCCAGGCCGGTGCGGAATGTATTCTACAGCCTGGACCTGTTCGCCCTCTCCGGCGACCCGGATACGGTTTTCCCGGATGAAAGCATGCCCAAATACCTGTATGACAGAAATCCCTTCAACGATGTGAACTACCTGTTGAACAAGGACGTGATTTTTGAGGACATTCCCTATATGCTGGCGGAGACCTTTCTGGACGATTATGACGAGGGCGCCTCCTACAACTGGGCCCAGTACAAAGTTTTTTCCAGGGAGGAGGCTCTGCTCCATTACGACAGGCCCGCAGAGATGCAGGAGCAGAAGGGGCCGGAGGAGTACCGGGCCTTTATTGACGGAAATGTGGATCTGCTGGAGCAGATGGTAAGACAGCATCCCGAAACCACCTTTTATTTCTTCTATCCCCCCTATTCCCTGCTCTGGTGGGACAACATGGCCAGAAGCGGCCAGCTGGAGCAAAGCTTCTATGCGGCGCAGGCTTCCATGGAACGGCTCCTTCCCTATGAAAATGTGAGGATGTATGATTTCCAGACGGAGGAGGAGATCATTATGAATCTGGATCTGTATATGGATCCGGTTCATTTTGACGCGGAGATCAACCGCAGAATGGTTGAGGATATGGCGGCGGATAAATACCGCCTCACTGTGGATAACTACCGGGCAGAACTGGAGCGGATGTGGATGATTGTGGAGAGGATTGAAGAGGAGTATGAGGAATTGATAAAATAAGGCAATAGGAATGCCGGTCGGTGCTTCTTTTGGGGCATCACCGGCACTTGTTTTTTACAGTTTCAGATATTCCTGGGGGGTTATGACAGGCAGGGATGCGTTTGTGTAATCCTTTTTGTTACCTGTAATGATGTAATCAATTTTATTATTCTGTGCCACAGTACATTGTACACAATCCTCAAAATCTTTCCATTTTTCTTTAAAAGCATCTTGGATATCCTTTTCTGACACGGAAAGAATTTTGGTTAGTTTAAAAATGTTTTCCAGAATACAATAGGTTTGCTTTGTATCATGCGTTTCTTTACGGATTATATAAAAAAGGTCTGTTACTGATGAAGCTGTGATATATGCACAATCACGGTCTTGCTTTGATTTTCTGAATAACTTTATAGATGTTTCACAGCCATTTCTGTTGAAAATCATGTCTAAAATTACATTTGTGTCAATCAGTAATGTCATAGCGCTCAGTAATCCTTTCTTCCCGGTACTGTTCCAACGTTTTACCGGAGTCGGGTAAAACTCCAACAAGATTTTTGAAGATCTCATTGATATTTTCCGTATTTTGGAATTCCGGTCTGGTATGCTGTGAATGAAGAAACAGGGCATAGCTGTATATTATTTCTATTTGATTTTCAGGAAGGGTGTTCAATATATCTATCGTTTTCTCTAATGTTGACATTGCTGTTCTCCTTTCCTTTCGGTTATAACAAATTATCTTTGATTATTGTACCATTCATTCTGCAAAACAACAACTTATTGTGAACAGTTCAAACCGATATGAGCGGAGCGCCCGTCTATGAGCAAAAAGAGCTGCGCAGCAGCATGTTGCTGCTCCGTGGGCGCGGGCTGAACTGTTACTTCCTAACACAATTTTTACATGAAAAAAGCAAAAATTAATTGCTATTTTATGCTAAAATCATTATACTATATAGAAAAGCGTCTTTAGTGCCGAATGAAAACGGCAGGAAGGAGTTGCTCTATGAAAATGATTTTGGCCATTGTGCCCAATGAGGATGCACCGCTGCTTCTGAATGAACTGAACGAGAAGAAATATTATGTGACCAAGCTTGCCACCACAGGCGGTTTTCTTAGAAAGGGAAATACCACACTTTTGCTCGGTGTGGAGGATGATAAGGTGGAGGAGGTCTGTGAGATCATCAAGCTGAATTCCGGCAAACGCCAGCAGATCATGTATACGCCTCCGGCGCCCAGCAACTGTAATGTGTACAACACGGTTTCCTCCGTTCCTGTCCATGTGGAGGTGGGCGGTTCCACCATCTTTGTCCTTCCGGTGGAGGATTACCGAAAGGTTTGAGATTTTGGAACAGCAGGAAAAGAGACCCGGCAGTCTAAGTCTGAGAGGACTTGGGCTGCCGTTTTTGAGTGCTTTTAATTCGTCTAAACTCAAAGACTCAGACATGATAAAGCATACGCTTGGCATATGCGTTCCTGTATTCGGACGGGGTAATCCCCATGATCTTTTTATATACGGTTGCAAAGTTGTGATTGTCTTTAAATCCCAATTCTCTGGCAATAGAAAGAATGGATTTGTTGGTATCTGACAAATAGCAGTTGGCGAGATCGATTTTGGTATTTAATATATATTGCTTTAATGTGGTGCCGGCATGTTTTTTGAACAGATAGGAAATGTATCTTTCATTATATCCAAAATGCGCGGCAATATCTTCCACTCTCATAGCTTTATCAATATTGTTTTTCACATAATCCAGAATATCATAGTATACTTGTTCTTTTGTACTGCATTTACCCGCATTTTGTATCGGGGGGGGGTAAAATTGGATTCAGCTCATAGTACACTTCGTACAGGATGATGGTGGTCAGATAATCCAAAAAGCGGCTGCTATATTGATTACGCACTGCATCCTGAAGCTGTTTCATTAAAATGATGATTCTGGCATAATTCGGCAGGCTGCCCTGAATGGGCAGAGAGATGGTGTCATCAGGCAGTGAAGCCATATAACCGGCCAATTCCTCCTTCAAAACATTTTTCAGGCAGGGTGGGCAGTCAGCTTCAAAATGAAGCCAGTAAAAGCTGCAGGCGGAAGAACGGAAGCCCCTGCGCAGATTATACGGAGGGGGAAGGGGAGGCAGCAGAAGAAAGCTTCTGGGAGGTACCGTATAATTCCGGTCTGCATAGGTAAGGTACAGGGTATCGGCAGTCACAACGATTAATTCATAATTAACCAGAGGGTAATTATCTGAGTGCTTCCAGTTAGGGGAAGGAGCCTCAAACTTGCCTGTAAAGTTGTAAACAAAAGGCCTTTTTGTTTTTAATTCAATGAAACGCATTCTATTTATCCTTTTACAGTTTTCCAAAAAGATGCTTTCATATTAACAACAAACAATTAAAAAGTAAAGTCTGATTCATGTATTTGCTGGCTGAACTGTTACCTGAAAATAACCGTTACTGTTCACTGGCAAACCAGTCAACGGTAACAAATAACTTACTTTTTCAAACCAATTCTGAGGTTTTGAAATTTACTACACCTACAAAACCATGTATACTAATTGATGTACAAAGTGCATAAGTAAATTCGCGAATTTATGGTTATTTAGTTTTATTTGTACACATTATGCTGTAAAAACTCACAAAAATTACATATTGTAATAGGGACATAAAATGGAGGTTTTAAGATTATGAGAAAGAAAATGGTTGCTTTACTTCTGGCGGCTGCCATGGCGGCCGGATGTATGGCAGGTTGTGGAAGTTCTTCGGAAACATCTTCTTCCGGAGCTGCGGAAAGTGGCACATCGGCTGATGCTGCGGCGGACGCAGAAAGCGAAAAACAGGAAAATTCAGGAGAAAAGACAAAGCTGACAGCGCTGTTCATCTCCCACTCTCTGACCAAGGATCTGGAGGAGATGCAGTGGCTGCAGGAGATAGAAGAAGAAGCCGGTGTGGAGATTGAGTGGGAGCAGATCCGGGCAGACTGGGATACGGTAAAATCCACAAGACTGGCCTCCGGCGATATACCGGATATTATGATAAACGCGGTGAACGATGCGGATATTACCCAGTATCAGGGCCTGTTTCTTGACATGACATCCTATATCAGTCCTGAACTGACACCTAATATTCAGGCAATGTTTGACGAAGAACCGGATGCCAAGACCCTTGCGGCCAATATAGACGGAGCCATTTACAGTATTCCCAAATTCCAGGGAAAATGGCCTGCCACCAACTCTGTTTTGTTTATCAATCAGCAATGGCTGGACAACCTGGGACTGGAAATGCCTTCCACTTTTTCGGAATTAAAAGAGGTTCTGACTGCTTTCAGGGATAAGGATGCCAATGGAAACGGCGATCCTTCAGACGAAATCCCTCTGGATTTCAGCGCCGGAACCAATAATGCCTGGTTCAACAGTGCATATTCGCTGACCAAGCTGATCGGTTCTATGGGAATCCAGCTTACCGACTGGGGACAGGACGCCTATTTTGCTGAGGATGGGAAGATCAAGTGTTATGCAGTGGATGAAAGATATAAGCTGTTTATGAAATATGCGGCGGATCTGTATGCCAACGGTTTAATCAATACCAATGCGATCACCAATGATTATTCCATGTTCCAGTCCCTTTCAAGAGGAAATGAGAATGGAGATGCCCTGGTTGGCGTAGTATTTGGATGGGAGGAGACGGATAAGTTTGGACCTGAGCTTTACAGCCAGTATAAACCGGTTCCGCCTCTTGAATATGATATTGACTGCGAGCCTGGAACCTATGATGTAAGGTGGTCTAATGATTTTAATGTATTGAATTACGCATCGAACAGAGTGGTGATTAATGCCAACTGTAAAAATGTGGACGCCGCCCTGGCATTTGTAGATCGTTTCTATGATCCTGCTGTAAGCGTACAGGTACTGTTTGGCGGAATTTCAGATGGATGTGTAGAAAATACTGGTGACAACAGCTTCAAGGTGCTGGATCCCCTTGATCCCAGTACAGATTCCGGTACCTGGAAGTGGACCAGTTCTATGGCTGACAACGGGCCGATGTATATCAGAAGAAATACAGAGATTGAGTTCGCCAAGGATATGACATATGCGTTGGAGGAGAGAACGGTATATGAGGATACTCTGGCAAAGGCTGACAAAGAGGATACCTATCCCCAGATGTTTATGAAGTATTCTCAGGAAGATCAGAATACAATGGCTCTGACTCAGGCTAATATTAATAATATTATTGATAATCAGTGGTCATTGTGGCTGACCGGCCAGGCTGATATTGATTCCACATGGGATTCTTATGTGGAAAGTGTGGAAGCGGCAGGGCTTTCCCAGGTGCTTGAGATCCGCCAGGCTGCATTTGATTCCTACTTGTCCGGTGTATCCGCTGAATGATTCATGCCGAAGCTTTTGATGCAGACAGGCAGATGAAGAAGGAAAGGGCGGAGAGGTGCGCAGATTACACCTTTCCGTCCTTTTTATAGAGTGTGGACACCGTTTTTGGGGAAAAGGAGTGAACGAATGAACAAGAAAAAAGGTGGGGCAGGAAATCAATCCCTGTCCTTTAGGATGAAACGATATATGGTACATAACTGGCAGATCTGGCTGATGCTGCTTCCTGCCATGCTGTATATTTTTATATTCTGCTACGTGCCCATGTACGGCATTCAGCTTGCATTCAGAGATTATGATTTTACCAAAGGGCTGACAGGAGGAAACTGGGCCGGTCTGAAATATTTCAGGCAGTATTTTGAAAGCCCGATGTTCTTTACCACCCTGCGTAATACGTTTGTTCTGGCATTTACCAGTATTGTGGTGGGATTTCCTGCCCCTATTATTTTGGCAATGATCATTAATCAGATACGAAATAAGACATGGAAAAGGGTGGTGCAGACAACCGTGTACATTCCTTACTTTATCTCGGTGGTTGTGCTGGTATCCATGATCAATATTATGTTCATGAACAACAGCGGTGTGTTGGGCAATCTTCTCAAAGAGCTGCATCTGGTATCGCAGAATACAAATATAGTAGGAGATGCAAAAACCTTTGTTCCTCTGTATGTGCTCACAGGAGTCTGGCAGTCAATGGGATGGAACAGTATTATTTTCCTGGCGGCATTATCCTCTGTGGACACGCAGCTGTACGATGCCTGCAGAATTGACGGAGCCAATCGGTGGCAGACTATGATCCACATTGATTTTCCTGCTATCCTTCCCACCATCATGATTATCCTGATCATGAATATGGGAAATGTGCTGAACGTGGCGTTTGATAAGGTATATCTGATGCAGAACAGTCTGAACCTGGGGGTTTCGCAGGTGATTTCCACCTATGTTTATTCTGTTGGAATTAAATCCTCCCAGTTCTCTTTCGGAACGGCAGTGGGATTGTTCAACACGGTCATAAATTTTGTTTTCCTGTTGGTGACCAACTTTATTTCTAAGAGAACAACAGGTACAGGGCTGATGTAAGAAAAATGCTGATGCAGCAGGAAGAAAAGGAGTTAAAAATGGCAGGAAAAACGAGAAAGGAAAAAAGTCTGGCAGATCGTATTTTTGGCGCTGGTGTGATCCTATTGAGTATTCTGGTTTTCATTATCATTGCATATCCTTTGTGGTTTGTGGTGATAGCATCTATCAGTAACTCCAATCTGGTAAATCTGGGAGAAGTTACTCTATGGCCAAAGGATATTCGATTTTACGGATACGAGCAGATTATTCAGGATGACAGGATCTGGAAGGGATATGCCAACACGATTCTATATGTGGTGGCAGGAACTCTTCTGAATATGGCAGTGACAATGCCGGCAGCCTATGCGTTGTCCCGGACGAATTTCAAAGCCAGAAATAAGGTTATGATGTATTTTGTGTTTACGATGTTCTTTTCCGGCGGACTGGTTCCTTTGTATATGACGGTGAGCTCATTGGGATTGATTTCCACAAAATGGATTCTGATTCTGTTCCTTGCGGTGAATACCTACAATCTGATCATTGCCAGAACCTTTATTCAGAATTCTATTCCGGAGGATCTATATGAAGCGGCGGTTTTGGATGGCTGCTCTCATTTCACCTATTTCACTAAGGTGGTACTGCCGCTGTCCAAAGCAGTCATAGCAGTTCTGATCCTGTACTATGCAGTATATCATTGGAATGATTATTTCAATGCGCTTATTTTCAACAGCAACAGTGACAATGCTCCTTTGCAGATCATATTGAGGGAAATCCTGCTTTTGAATCAGGCATTTGCCAGCGGAAACGGCGGAATGCAGGGAGGTTACGCACAGTCCTCTGCAGATCAGGTAAAATATGCTGTGATTATTGTATCCACCGTTCCTATCCTGTGCGTATATCCGTTTATTCAGAAATATTTTGAAAAAGGTGTAATGATCGGGGCAGTGAAGGGATAAGATGCCCTGCATGAAATGTCTGTGGCTGAACAGAATAAACGATCAGGAAGCCTTGTAGAAGGCATATTATAATAGCAGACGATTGTGGGAGAAATCCGGGGGAATTTCAGAGAACCCCCGGATTTTATTTGAAGGAGCCCTCCTTTCCTGCTATACTGGATGAAAAAGAAGAATGAGGCAAATGTAAGGTGAAAGAGGAACTTCACTATAAAAGAAGAAAATATTTCTCATAAAAACGATACCATACCAGCAGGAAGGAAAAGCAGTTGACGGACGAGGAAAGGTTTGAACGGGCGCTGAAGAAGGCGGCCGGAGAAAGCCGGGAACGGCGCGGAATAGGAACACTGGGGGAAAAGACGGTACATGCGGTTCTGAAAAACTATTATGCGCCGGATGAGAGGATGCACGAGATTCCCATTAAAGGAAGCGTGGCCGATATTTTCACCGGAGACGAGATCATGGAGATCCAGACGGCAAATTTTAATAAGCTCAGGGAAAAGCTGGACAAGTTTCTCCCTGTGTGTCCGGTGACGATCATCTATCCCATTCCCCGTGAAAAATGGCTGATCTGGATCGACGAGGAGAGCGGTGAAATGAGCGCCAGAAGAAAGTCTCCTCTGAAGGGAAGCGTCTATACGGCCTTCAAAGAACTGATCAGGATCAGAAGCTATCTCACAGAAGAAAATCTCCGCCTGAAGCTGGTGCTTCTGGACATGGAGGAATATAAGCTTTTAAACGGCTGGAGCCGGGATAAAAAGAAGGGAGCCTCCAGGTTTGACCGGATTCCGCTGGGAATTGTGGAGGAAGTGGAGCTGAACTGTGTGCAGGACTATCAGCAGCTGATTCCCTATGAGCTGGAAGAGCCGTTTACGGTAAAGGATTTTTCCAGACAGGTGCATATCCGGACTGAGCTGGGAGGAATGGTTCTGCGCGTCCTGAGGGATCTGAGGCTGGTGGAATGGGTCGGGAAAAAAGGCAGGGAGTATCTGTACCGGGTTGTGGAGGAGTGAGGAATCCATTTATTTCAGGAAGGGAGTATCTTATGAATAAATCCATGCTGTACACAGGAAGCTACAACACCCCAGTGCTGACGGGAGACGGTACCGTTTACCAGGGGAACGGAGGAGGCATTGTCGTCTATTCGCTGGATGAGGAAAAAGGGCTGCTGGAAGAAAAATACCGCTACAGCCAGGTAGAAAACGCCTCCTGGATGGTATTTTCCCAGGATCGCAGAACGCTCTATGCGGTGAACGAGCTGGATGATTATGAAGGAACAAAGGGGGGAGCCGTCAGCGCCTATTCAGTGGACGAACAGGGCGGACTGACGCTCTTAAACTGCCTTCCCGTCATGGGGGCCGCGCCCTGCCATGTGGATCATTGGAGACGGGACAATGCAGAGGAAAAGAGAGGTGGAGGAGACGGAGAAAGGAAGGATGGAGAAAGCCAGTCTGCCTGTGAAATGGTATTTACCGCCAATTACAACGGCGGAAATGCGAGTATTTTCAGGACCGCTCAGGACGGAAGCCTGGCAGGGCTGGCCGGACAGATCTGCCACAGGTTTGGAGAAAAACAGGATTCTGAAGAAAATAAGGCTTCAGAACGGAATCAGGACTCCTTCTTAAATCCGTATCCCAGACGGGATCCGGTGCGTCAGGAAAAGCCTCATGTGCACAGCACTGCCGTCTGTGACGGGTATCTGTGGATAACTGATCTGGGGATGGACGAGGTTAGTGTGTATCGGCTGGATGGAGAACAGGAGAGGTGTTCCCGGGATGCGAATACATCCCGGGATGTTTTCGCATCCCGGGAGAAGCAGGCAGAGAATGGGCCTGAGCGGAAGAATGCCCGGACACCTGAAGCTGCCATTTCATTTCCTGCGGGAAGCGGGCCAAGAAGCATTGCCTTTGGGAAAAAAGGAGCAGACGGTATCCGTTCCGTGTATATCACCTGTGAGCTGTCCAATGAGATTGCAGTGCTCTGCTGGGATATGCACAGGCCCGCCTGTGAGATCAGTATGATTGAAAGGGTATCAGCTCTTCCAGAGAAAAACGGGCAGAATCCCATCCGGTCAAGTATAGCATCCGCCGTCCTGTCCCCGGACGGCCGCTTTCTGTATGCGGGCAACAGAGGCCATGACAGCATTGCCGTTTTTGAGACGAGGCCGGACGGCAGGCTCTGCCCTGTCCAGTGGATTCCCTCCGGCGGCAGCAGTCCGCGCGGGATACAGATTTCTCCATCCGGGAAATGGCTGCTGGCTGCCAATCAGAACAGCGGCAGCCTGGTTATTTTTCAGCGGGACGCCGAGACCGGACGCCTGACGCAGAGCAGGATTTATCGAGCAGGAGCAATAGTCTGCCTGGAATTCCTGTAAGAAAACGGAAGGGCGTATGCAGCGCCCAGCACGCCGCCAGGGAGCAGGACAGAACCAGCAGAGTATAAAGAAAGTCGCTTGCCACATATACGGTTTCTCCTCTCAGGATTTCCAGAAAAAGCCCATGGATCAGGTACAGCTCAAAGGAATGATTTCCCAGAAAGATCAGGAAACGATTGGAAAACCGTATTTTCAGCGTGAGAAGGAATACAAAGGCCGTGAAGCTGATTACCGCCAGCGTCTGCCAGATGAAACTGATCCAGTTGTCCAGCATTTCTTTTACAAAAATCTGTTCGTTTATCAGAAGCGCCTCAATCTGATCCTTCACCCGGATAGATGCCGGGAACAGAAAAAGGAAAAGCAGGGCCGACAGGCCGAGCCAGAAAAGATAGGATTTTCTGGAAATGGCCATGATCCGATCCTCATATCTGGCCAGAATTACGCCCACCAGAAACAGACTGCTGGAATTAAACCACCAGTCCCCCTGAAACAGGGCGATTCCCGGCCCGCGCACCATACAGTAAGTGGGGAAGGCGATCTGGAAGGCGGCAAGCACCAGCAGGCTGACGGAAGGCTTCCTGATTAAGTGGAAGCACAGGAAGAAAACCAGATAAAAGAGGGCGATCACAATAATATACCAGGACTGGGGATTGATCAGACGGATCCCCAGCAGGTATTTCAGCGAGAGCCCCAGTCCAAACCGTTCCCCTGTAAAAAAATAAACGGCCAGATAGATCATATTGCACAGATAAAAGGGCACGAAGATTTTGGAATATCTGCGCACGAAATAATGGTGAAAATAACTTTTTCCTGCCAGGGCGTTTTTCATAACGCCATAGCCGGAGTAGAAGAAAAATATGGCAACGCAGAGAAGCCCAGCCTCCTGGAGGGGGAGAAAGGGCCCTGGCTCGGTCAGATATTGGGATAAATGATGATACACGATCACCAGTGTAAAGAAGCCTCTCAGAGGAAGCTCATAATCCTTGGTAAAGTGATCCTCCTGAAACAGGCCCGGCTCGGAGGCACTGGCGCGGTAGAGCAGGAGGAAGAAAAGGATGAAAATAAAAAGCAGCATATTTACCTCCATGCCGGAGCGTTTTAGCTTCGGCCGCGGTGGGAAAACGTGCATCGTTTTCCCGCCTGCGATCCACACAGTTTTGTGACGCTTCGGCACAAAACTGTTGATTGAAAATAAGCCATCAGGCTTATTTTCAATCTTGTAAACATCATAAAAAATATATACGGAAGCTATAGAAATAATACCTTATTTTCATATGAAAATGGGTGAAGAAAAACGGAATATTTTATTAAATTTTTGCTGAAAGGAATGGGGGATTCCTTATGCGCACAGAGGAAGGGAAGGCGGCGGGAGGGTATCTTGAATATGTGCGGCGGCTGCCGAAGGACGCGGGGGGTGTAGATGCGTGACGGTTCGGTACACTGACCGTAGTGGGATGTTTCAGTAAGAGATATGTATTTTACAGAGAGAATGGTGATATCTGTACCCATGGCAAAAAGAGAGCAAAAGCCGGTTTATATCAATAACGACATTTTTAATGGAACATTTCGCAGAAACTTTGAAGGGGATTATCATTGTACCAGGCTGCAGGTCAAAACAATGCTTCGCGACCAGACAGAGAAAACAATGGACACGGAGATTTTGGACAAGGTTCCCATGGAAGATTTGAATTACGATACGATTCATGGATATCGCAACAGCCATAGAACCTTGAAGGAAGGGCATCCATTTGAACGTCTGGATGATCATGAGTATTTACGAAGTATTGGTGCTGCAGCTATTTCAGAGGAGGATGGACAACTGCATCCGACAGCGGCAGGTATGCTCATGTTTGGAAATGAGTATAATATTGTTCGCCATTTCCCGGAATATTTTTTGGATTATCGAGAAGAAATGGATTCAGCAATTCGATGGACTGACAGATTACAATCCAGCTCAGGCGAGTGGTCTGGTAATGTTTGCGATTTTTATTTTAGAGTCTATAACAAACTCATTAAGGATATTAAAGTACCATTTAAGATGAATGGAGGGGAACGTATTGATGATACTCCGGTTCATAAAGCGCTTAGAGAGGCATTGGCAAATTGTTTGATAAACGCTGATTACCATGGTGTCCGGGGAGTGGTAATTAGAAAAAAATCGGATAAGATTATTTTTGCAAACCCAGGTTATGTTCGGACAGGAAAGAAGCAGATGCGTTTAGGCGGTGAATCTGATCCGCGGAACAAGTCGCTTATGAAAATGTTTAACTTGATTAATATAGGCGAGCGTGCCGGAAGTGGTGTTCCGAATATTTTTAATGTATGGAATGATGAAGGTTTTATTGAACCGGAGATAGAGGAAAGATTCGATCCGGATAGAACAGTTTTATCCCTTTCTTTTTTGAAAAGAGCGCCGAAAAAAAGCGCCGAAAAAAGAGTGACGAATAAAAGACAGGAGCAATATGAAAAGATTTTAACATTTATGAAATCGGATACCTGGTACAGGGGCAGTGATTTGATGGAGGTACTGGGATTAAAAGAAACCAGAACGAAGGAATTGCTACGGGCATTGATAGCTGAAGAAAAACTGACAGATGACGGTGCGACAAAGGGGAAGCGATATAAAAAGGTAACATTGGAGGAATAGATATGGATCACTTTGAGAAATCCTGTGGGGTATGCCAAAGGATTTGTGAAACTATAGAGGGGAAGAACAGATATTTTGTAAAAGAATTGTCCACCGGCTATGTGGTTCTGGGGGACTATCAGCGTTTTCCCGGTTATACGCTTTTTTTGTGTAAAAAGCATGTTACAGAGCTGCACTTTCTGGAAGAGGATTTCCGTATGCAGTTTCTCCGGGAGATGTCTCTTGTAGCAGAAGCTGTTCATAGGGCCTTCGGTGCGGATAAAATAAATTATGAGCTTTTGGGCCAGGGCAGGAATGCACATATGCACTGGCATATTTTTCCCAGAAAAAAGGGGGATACGCCGAAACCGGGCCCAGTATGGCAGGTATGGCCGGAGGAGATGTATGATAAGAGATTTCTGCCTTCGGATGAGGAATTGGAGAAAATGAAGATAAAGCTGCTCAAGGAGTTAAATGAATTATTGAAAACGAAATAATTCCTCCATTGACATCCCCCCACACTTCCTCTATATTGAAGTTAACCTGTAATACAGGTATCCGGTCAGACCTTGAAGGAAGAAACGGGGGATACAGCTATGGAAATTAAAAGCAAGAGAGAGAGGGAACTGTGGGCGCAGTTTGACGCGTTGCAGCTTGGCAGCGGCTGGGTGGAGGAGGACGTTTCCAAGCCGCAGATCCTGGTGGAGGACGCCTATGGGGACAGCCATCCGGGAAGCGTACATTTAAACAGGATCAGCGCGCAGGCGGTGTACGGAATCTACGAAAAAGGGGGCCATCCGGCACAGTTTCATGTAACGGATATCTGCGACGGCTGCGCCCAGGGCCACGATGGCATGAATATGGTGCTGGCGTCCAGGGAGGCAATCTGTGACATGCTGGAAATGCACGGAAGCTTCGTGCCATGGGACGGTATGGTGATGTCCTCCTCCTGTGACAAGTCGATCCCGGCCCATCTGAAGGCAGCGGCCAGAATGAACATTCCCACCATTTTTATTCCGGGCGGCAGTATGCGTCCGGGGCCGAATCAGACCACGTCTCTGGTGGCGGGGGATATTTCCCTGCGTCAGAAGCGGAAAAATGAGATTACGCCGGAGGAAATACGGGATTATAAGCTGACCGGCTGTCCCTCCGAAGGGGCCTGTACCTTTATGGGAACGGCCAGCACCATGCAGTGTATGGCGGAGGCTCTGGGCATGGCTCTGCCTGGAAGCGCCCTGGTTCCCGCCACTATGCGGGATATAATCAGCTATGCCAGAAGGGCGGGCTGCCAGATCATGGAGCTGGTGGAGAAGAAGATCACGCCGGAGCAGATCCTGACGCCCCAGTCCTTCCGCAACGCGATCGTGGTTCACAGCGCCATCGGCGGCAGCACCAACGCTCTGATCCATCTTCCGGCTATCGCCGCAGAGCTGGGGATTACGCTGGATCCGGAGCTGTTTAATGAGATCAATGCCCGGATTCCCCACATCGGGAATATCAATCCCAGCGGCGCACATCTGACAGAAGCCTTCTGGTTTGCCGGAGGTATTCCCCGGGTTCAGATGGAGCTTGCCGAATATCTGGATCTTTCCGTCATGACCGTGACGGGTAAGACTTTGGGAGAGAATCTGGAATACCTGAGAAAAGAGCATTTCTTTGAACGGGGAGAAGGGTATCTGCATAATTATGGCCTGCAGGCGGAGGATGTGATCACACCTGTGGAAACTACGAAGGAAACGGGCTCCATCGCCGTTTTAAAGGGAAATCTGGCCCCGGAGGGAGCGGTGGTCAAATATTCCGCCTGTGAGGAGAGCATGAGGGTGCATAAGGGAAAAGCCCTGGTTTTTGACAGTGAGGAGGAAGCCCACGCGGCGGTGGTGGAGCGCATGGTCAATCCGGGCGAGATCCTGGTGATCCGCTATGAAGGGCCGAGAGGCAGCGGTATGCCGGAGATGCTGATGACCACGGAGGCCATCGTCTGCGACCACACCTTAAACGGAAAGGTTTCCCTGATCACGGACGGCCGTTTTTCAGGAGCCACAAGGGGAGCGGCCATCGGCCATGTGTCTCCCGAGGCGGCGGTGGGCGGCCCGATCGCCTATCTTCAGACCGGGGATATTCTGGCTTACGATATTCCCAATAAATGGGTGGGTATTGTGGGCATCGCCGGACAGGAAATGGATCCGGAGGAGATAGAGGCCGTGATGGAAGAACGCAGGAAAACCATGCCCATTAAAAAAAGGGAATTCAAGGGTATGCTGAAGCGCTATACCAGCCTGGCGGAATCCGCCATGAAGGGCGCGGGATATTGACGTCCGCAGGCAGCGGCCAGGCAGCCATTCCTGCATGGATATTTGGCGGCTGCCGTGAGGGGCAGATACCTCGCTGCTCTGCAGATGGGCAGGAATGGCCGAAAATACGGAAAGGATCAGGAAAAGCTTCCCTGAAACGGGCCTGCGGATAAAGAGGGAAGCTGACAAAAAAGAAGCTGAAGATATGGTTATGTCTCCGGGGAGACGATAGGGAGGAAGCTATGAACGGAAAATATATCACACCGGCGGTTACGGTGTTTCATGAAAACGGCGCGGTAGATTATGAGGCCTGCGCGGAGGTGTACGAGCATCTGATCGGGGGAGGGGTGGACGGTATCCTGATACTGGGAAGCATCGGTGAATTTTTCGCAGTAAAGATGGATCAGAAAAAAGAACTGATCCGCCGCGCCGCAGAGACCATCGGAAAAAGAGTGAAGCTGATTGTGGGAACCACCAGCATGATTTTTGATGAGATCATCGAGCTGTCCCGCTTTGCAGGGGAAGCGGGAGCGGACGCTGTTATGGTACTGCCGCCCTTCTATTTTCCTCTGGATGAGGAGGGTATTTTCCGGTATTTCGGAAAAATCGCGGAGAGCCTGCCGGATCAGCAGATTTATCTGTATAATTTTCCGGACAGAACAGGATATGACGTAACCCCAGGAGTTACCTTGAGGCTGGCGGAACGCTATCAGAATATTGTGGGGTATAAGGATACGCAGGCGGGAATGGATCATACCAGGGAGCTGATCAAGCTGGTGAAGGGCGCAAGGCCGGACTTTGAAATCTATTCCGGCTTCGATGATAATTTTGCCCACAATGTGCTGACCGGAGGAAACGGCTGTATCGGCGGCCTTTCCAATCTGGTTCCCGAGCTGTGCCATTCATGGGTGGAAGCCGTAAACGGGGGAGATCTTGAGAAAACCGCTGAGTGCCAGCGCACCATCGACCGGCTGATGTCCGTATATCAGGTGGGGACGCCATTCGTGCCTTTCATCAAGGCGGCAATGGAGCTGCGCGGCATTCCCACCAGAGGTCTGGCTTCTTTTCCCTTCCCTGAGGTATCGGAGGAGGAAAAGGACAGGATCCGCCGCATCCTTCTGGAAAACGGCATTCTGTCGTAGAAAGCCGGTATGGAGAGAGGTATGAGAGAAAACATCAGCGACCAGGTATTTTCACGGTTAAAGCAGCAGCTTTTGGAGGGAGCCTGGAAGGCAGGAGAAAAAATACCTTCTGAAAATGAGCTGGCCGACCGGTTCGGCGTCAGCCGTGTCACGATCCGGCATGCCTTGCAGAAGCTGTCCGCTCTGGGCCTGATAGAGACGCGGTTCGGAGAGGGTTCCTTTGTCTGCGAGATCCGTCCTGAGAATGCAATGGACGCTCTGATCCCGGTGGCCTTCATCAATGATCAGGCGTTGCAGGAGATCCTGCAGTTTCGCAGGATGACGGAGGGGCCGGCCTGTGGAGAGGCCTGCCTTTTGACAGATGCAGAAAAGAACGCAGAGCTTAGAGGGATTTATGAAAAGATGCAGCAAAGCGTTCATGATCTGAAACAGTTTTCCAGGTATGATTTCCAGTTTCACCAAAGGATCATCAGGATGACCGAAAATTCCATTCTGATCCGTATTTACAGCATCATTCAGGAGATGATGGAGCATGCCTTTGACCGGATCGTATCGGCGAGAGGAACCGATGCAGGCCTGCATTACCATGGCCTGATCCTGGAGGCGTTTGAGGAGGGGAACCCTCAAAAGGCTTCCGGGATCATGCAGGAGCACATGACGGATTTGTATGAAAGCTATCTGCGGGATTTTAAAGAAAATTAATTTTTCAGGAAGAAAGAAGAAAGAGAGGGAAAAATATGAGCGCTGCAGTCAATCCGATTTTAAGAGGTTTTAATCCGGATCCTTCCATACTCAGGGTGGGGGAGGATTATTATATTGCCACATCCACCTTCGAGTGGTTTCCCGGCGTGCAGATCCATCATTCCAGAGACCTGGTGCACTGGGAGCTGATCGCCCATCCCCTTGACCGCCTGAGCCAGCTGAACATGATAGGCGAGGATAATTCCTGCGGCGTCTGGGCTCCCTGCCTGTCCTACGATGACGGAACCTATTATCTGATCTATACGGATGTGAAGGCGTCCCAGGGCTCCTTTAAGGATACTCATAATTATCTGGTGACCGCGCAGGACATCAGAGGCCCCTGGTCTGAGCCGATCTACTTGAATTCCAGCGGCTTCGATCCTTCCCTGTTCCATGACGAGGACGGCAGAAAATATCTGCTGAATATGCAGCTGGATCACCGCGCCTATCAGACCAGGTTTGCAGGAATCGTGATGCAGGAATATTCTGTGGAAAAACAGTGCCTGGTCGGCCCCATTAAAAATATTTTCAGGGGGACGCCCAGCGGAATAACGGAAGGCCCGCACATGTACCGGCACGACGGCTGGTATTATCTGCTGACGGCGGAGGGCGGCACCGGCTATGAGCATGCGGCGACCATGGCGCGCAGCAGACAGATCGACGGCCCTTACGAGCCGGATCCCATCGGCCATTTCCTGACCAGCAGGCATTCCGAAGGGTATCCCCTTCAGAAGGCGGGACATGCCAGCATAGTGGAGGGACACAACGGCCGGTGGTATCTGGCCCATCTGAACAGCCGTCCCTGCCCGGGCACCAAAAGATGTATCCTGGGACGGGAGACCTCCCTGCAGGAGGTGGTATGGAAGGACGGCTGGCTGCGCCTTGCCCACGGCACGAACCGGCCCGCGCTGCAGGTGGAAATTCCCGACGCAGTGGGAGAGGCTGGAAATAACGACCTGTTCGAGGATTTTGACGGGGAAAGCTGGAGCATCCACCTCCAGTCCCAGAGGCTTCCTCTTGGAGAGCGCGCTTCCCTGAAGGAACGGCCCGGTTATCTGCGTCTGTACGGCGCGGAGTCACTGAATTCCAGATTCCATCTGTCCATGCTTGCACACAGGCAGCAGGAATTCCACTGCCGTGTGACCACGAAGCTGGATTTCAATCCCCGGGATTATAAGGAAATGGCGGGACTGACCTATTTCTACGCCAACAACTGTTACTATTACCTGTTCGTGAGCCGGGATGAGGGACTGGGCAGAGTGGTATCCATTGTCTCCTCCGACCTGGGCAAAAACTTTTACCCTGTGGGAGGCGGCGTTACCATTCCCGATGAGGGCCAGGTCTGGCTCCGCGTGGAGACGGCAGGCGCAGCGGCTCAGTTTTACTGGTCCATGGACGGTGAAAACTGGAACGCCATCGGAGAACCCGTGGACGCTACGATCCTGTCTGACGATTATTTCTCGGGCGGCGGATACGGCGCGTTCACAGGCGCGTTTATCGGCATGACCTGTCAGGATCTGGCGGGGCGGAAATGTTATGCGGACTTTGATTTCTTTGATTATAAGGAGTTATAGAAGGCATATTTTTTGAGTCAAAGAAAGCACCAAATGATTGGCAGCGTCATTTGGTGCTTGTCTTTTACACAAGTATGAGGTTGTTCGTTATTGGTTAGACGGAGTGATTCTTTGGCAGTTCGGATTCAGGATTATGACACCACAAAGTGTAAAGAGCATGCTTTATAGATGGCATAATTCCTATTCTTCTTTTCTGATATTTTTATTCCCAAAAGCTTCTGCTTCCAACATTGCACATAAGGTGTGATATATGGGAAGGGTATATTCCTGGACAGAGCTTGTAGTTTCAGAGGGAACCTGAATACAAATATCACATAGTTCCTGTAACTGGCAAGTTTGCTGTCCTGTTATTCCCACAGTTTTCATTTTAAGTGCTTTTGCTGTTTTTACGGCAGTAATAATATTGGTTGAATTACCTGAGGTGCTGAGTGCTATCAGGCAGTCATCAACCTTGCCATACCCGTAAACCTGTTGGGCGTAGATCATATCATAGGAGGAATCGTTGCCAATAGCAGTGATCAACGCGGTTTGGCTGCTTAGAGATATTGCGGGTATGGCTTTCTGCAGTTTGGATGCAATGACTTCCCCATCGTTAATATCTTTGAATTTCAGGTATTCTTTTTGAGGCAGATCTCGTTTGATTTGAAAGCTTTTCATAAGTTCTCCGACAATATGATCCGAATCCGAAGCACTTCCGCCATTGCCGCATATCAATATTTTGCCTCCGCTTAAATAGGTTCCGTATAAAAGCTGGAAGGCGTTTTCAATATTCCTATTGCGTAATTGAGGGTACTGTTGATATAACTGCGTAAGAATATCATTATTTTTCATTGTTGTCCTTCCCTAACGCCACTGAAAGTGCCGCATAATCACCTATTTTTTCTCCCAGCATTGCGGGAACAATCTTACAGTTCTGCCTTGGGACAGCTAATGCTTCCCGGTTAATTACCTTTTGTGCGCTTGGCCAAAGAAGGTTTTCACTTCTTTCATAGATACTTCCCAAAACAATTATCTCTGGGTTTAAAATATCGATAAGAATGGAAAGACCTATACCCAGATAGTGCCCGCTTATTTTATATATTTCATTGGCCAGTTCATTTCCGCGTTCGGCGGCCTGAGCAATTAATTTGGCAGATAAATGGTCGAGTGAATCAAAGTCTGGACAGAAATCAGGTTTTATACCGGATTGAAGCTGCTCAAGGACCTTCGTCCTGGCGATTTGGGCAATGCCATTGCCGCTGCAGAAGCCTTCAAAAGAGCCTGCTTTTCCAAAACCAACAGGACCTTCCGATGATAGACGGATGTGGCCTATTTCACCTGCCATATCATTTGCTCCGTTATACAAGCGGCCATTTAGAATGAGTCCAGCTCCCATTCCTGTTCCATAAGTTAAAAAGACCACATTATTATAGCCTCTGGCAGCGCCAAATTTCCATTCTGCTAAAGCGCAGGCATTGGCATCATTCTGTAATTGAGCATGGATACCAAATTCTTTTTCCAAGAGTTCTGTTATCCGTATATTATTCCATCCGTAGAGATTAGGAGGATTCATGATAATTCCCTGTATATGGTCCAACGGACCTCCGCAGCTGATCCCGATACCGATAACAGAGTCTTTATACAAATTATTTCTGTTTATAATATCATGTATAGCATGGCAGATATTATGGATAGTATACTCAGGCCCCTTTATTGCTTCTGTAGGAAAACATATTTTATCCTTTACAAAATTATCCAGATCATTTTCTGGTATATATTCTCCGCCAAGAACAACGGAACATTTTGTACCACCAATATCAACTCCTATAGAATATTTTTCCATAGTCCGCTCTCCTTATGTATCTTTAGAGATCATGATTAGATTAAGTTTGCTTTAGCGGCGCATTTCATGTAAAGATTTTGATCAAAAGGAGCCTCCCAGGTAACATAATGATTTTTATAAGACTGACCATTATATTGCCATTCGATAAGAAGAAAAGCTTTTTTATCAAACGTATCGACGGAGGCAATCCGTGTAGAAGAATTTGGAGGAAGGATGGTGTTTCCTTCAAAAAGCACCTTCTCACTTACAAGATCCGTTACTCTGAAAGGAATCTGCTGGTCTGTGTTATAATCGTTAATTCCGATCAGGGAGACCACATTATGATCAGGTTCATCACACATGAATGAAATCATTTCCTGTGACCGTTTAATATATCCATATGCCAATTTTTTACAGAAGTAATAATCTACAACGGCATCGGAAAACTGAGGACAGCCATCAATAATATTCCACCAGATAATTCCTGTACGTCTCCATTTGCCGATACGGAATCTTTCGATAAAATATTTTTTTGCTTCTGCCTGAGAAATTTGGCTCAGTAAAGCAAATTCTTCCAGATTGTCCGGAATATATCCAAATAAAACTTTTATCTGGTCCGCCATAAGCTGGATTCTGTAAGCATAGGATTCATCTTTTTTTTCAGTGGGAGAGGAGGCATGGAGTAACCACTCGTCATTATTGCTGTAGGGCCATAAGGAATCCTTTGAAATAAATTTTCTGATGGAATCTACGGAAGGACATCCGTGATATCCGGTTTCACTTGCAAAATGAGCCAAAGAATTCTTATAAAAGCTGCCTTTATAATAATCACGAGGACCCCATAAATGCCTTTCAGGCAGATACTGCTCATCGGTTCCACTGAGAAAAGCGTTTTCATCCATATAAGGAGAGCTGGGCAGGTAATCCCGTATGTAGTCATTCAAGCGGAGAACATGAGGTATAATGACTCTTGTATTGGGATTATGATTAGGATCAAGTCTATTGCCGACCAGATGGCTGTACATAGAATCATTCTCGTTGTCGCCTGACCAGATGGCTATACAAGGATGCTGCCTGAGCCTTCTTACCTGATAAGTAACCTCCTGTTCAAATGAGGACAAAAAGTCAGCAGTTTCGGGATAAAGGCCGCAGGCCTGCACAAAGTCCTGCCATACCATAATTCCAAGTTCATCGCATCTGTCATAAAAATGGTCATATTCATAATAACCACCGCCCCAGCAGCGAACCATGTTGCAGTTGAGATCAACAACCAGCTCCAGTGAAGGATCAATGCGTTCAAGTCCTCTTGAAGGCAAAGAATCCAGAGGAACCCAGTTGGTTCCCAGAATGAACGTTTTCTGATGGTTCACAAAAAAGCAGAATTCACCGTTCCCAAGTTCATCTGTTAGACTTGTTTTTTCGAGTTCAATTGTTCTAATGCCAAAACGAAAAGCTTTTTTGGCATATACAGTCTTGCCCTTTATCAGGCGGACTTCTACGTCATATAATTCAGACTTTCCAGATCGTCTTGGCCACCATAAAATGGGATTGTCTAAGTTAAAACAGAAATGACCTGCTTTAGACCATACATCCCATTTTTTAATAAACTGGGAAGAACCACAGTGCCCTTCCAGTTCAACTTCAAAACCATGATAGGGCTGGTCATTGACATCAATTTCATAAAAGAATTCCAATTTACAGTCGCTGTAGTCTTTTTCTAATGTCCTGGTAAAAAGATAACTTTGAATAAATGAAAATTCAGGTTTTTCCATAAGTGTGACTGATTTCCATATTCCGCCGGACAGCATACGGGGGAATATATCCCAGCCGAACATATAGGGAGATTTCCGTATGTTTAAGCTGTCCATTTCATATTTCAGTCCATTTTGGAATAATGGATTATCATATTTTCTTGCATAAAGGCTGACGGGAATAATATGCACAAAAATCTCATTTTCTCCTGTGAGAAAAGCTGTTCCTTTAATATCAAGAACATGCTCCTTCAACATATTTTCGGTTCGTGCAATCCACTGGCCGTTTAAATAAATGTCCGCAATCGTGTCGATTCCTTCAAAACGTAAAAGATAGTCTTTGTGGGGATCAGGCTCAAAATCAAATGATTTTGAATAGAAAAGATGATCCATTTCACGATCCAGATTTTCAAGCGGATTTTTACCGAAAAAAGGACTTTCAATCAATCCATTCGCCTCAAGGTCGATTTCATAATTGCCGGGAACAGTGGCAGTTATGATAGGAATTTCATTTGATTCGACCTGCTGAATATTACACGGTTCAACACTCAGTTTTTTATAAACTTCCTGTGTGCAGATGCCTAACTTCCATGATCCATTAAGATTCATTGATTTCATAAATTTTACTTCCTTTCCAAGGTGATTTAAATTATCCTTTTACGGCTCCCTGAGTCATTCCGTTGACCAATCTGTCTGACATGGAAAGATAGACGATCAGCATGGGAATTATGGATATCATAATGCTGGATAGCAGAATCGGATAGTTGGTAAAATGATCTCCTTTAAATTGTGATATAAACAACTGGATCGTTTTACTTCCTTCTTTTGTAAGAAAGATCAGCCCCATCATAAGATCATTCCAGGCGTTCAGGAACGTTATGATGCCAATTGTGGCAATAGAGGGCTTTAAAAGCGGAAGAATGACTTTGTAAAAAAGCTGCCATATGGATGCTCCATCTATAACAGCGGCTTCTTCCAGTTCAAAGGGGATAGACTGTAGGTATCCGGTCATAATGAAAACGGAGGTCGGAATGGCACCGGCTATATAAATCAAAACAAGAGCAACAGAATTCGTTATATTTAACTTTGAAACTGAAAGATAAAGTGGAACAAGGAGCGCGTGCGTTGGTATCATAATTCCCATGAGGAGATAGGTCATACAAAATTTACTGAGCTTCCATCTCATTCTTGCAATAGTATAGGAGGCCATCGCAGATGTGATGACAACTACGATACAGGTAATGGATGAATATATGATACTGTTGATCAGATTACGCAGTATGCCGTATTCTGTAAAAAGTGCAATATATGAATCAATTCTGAAAGACGATGGAAGAGCCCAGGGGTTATTGTAGATTTCTTCCGTAGTCTTAAAGGAGCTTACAAATATGAATAGAATAGGGAAAACCACAACAAAAAACAAAATGAAAAAAAACAGGTAACGAAAGAAATTTATAGTACGTTTTTTCATAGCAGCATTTTACCCCCTGTCTTTTAAAGCTGTCTGAATAAGGCTGGAAAAAATCAGGCATAAAAGGAAAAGTATCAGGCCGATCGAACAGCCATATCCATAATCAAGCTGTAAGAAGGCCTTATTGTACATATGAGAAGCCATTACTTCTGTAGCATGCGCCGGACCTCCTCCTGTCATAACATAAATGGAGTCAAAAGCTTTAAAGGAACTTGTTGTAATAAGTACAATACTTACTCTCAGGACAGGCTTCATATTAGGAGTGATAATTTTTAGTGCCATTTGCAATGAATTTGCACCATCGATCTTAGCGGCTTCAATGATGTCATTTGGAATTGCGGTAATGCCTGTAACAAAAATAACCATATGATAGCCTACCCATTGCCAGGCAACGGCGATACAAACACAAATCATGGCAGTATTGGCATCTGCAAGCCAGAAATGCACAAGATCTTCCTGACCAATTAACGTAAGAAAAGCATTCAGCAGTCCCACTTCAGGATGATAAATAAAGTAGAACATTAGGGAGACGGCAGTTCCTGAAATAATAGCCGGCATAAATACAGTGTTTCGTACTAATTTTTCAAATCTTTTTCCTCTGGTAAGTAAAATTGACAGAAAATAAGCCAGAGGAATTTGAAATAGAATAGATAGACCCAAATACTGAAAGGTGTTGCCAATAGATTGCCTGAAAATATCATCTTTGGTAAAAAGTTTTATGAAGTTTTTAGCTCCTACAAATTTTGCGGGAGACAGCAGATCCCAGTCGAAAAAAGACAAGCCAATAGACATAAGCAGAGGGACTGGAATTATGAGTGTAAAGATTAATAATGCAGGTAAAATAAATAGAAGAATCGTTTTTTTGTTGCTTAACATTTTGTTCATTCCGCCACCTCTTGTCAGCAGGGCTGACACACTAAACCGTTTAATGTGCAGCCCTGATATTCAATTTATTCCCATGCATCTACAGCATACTCTTGCAGCCTTTCAAGTTGTTCGCTTACATCTTCTCCCATAATCATTGCCATAGTTGCGTTATTCAGTTCTGCACCCACATCAGTTCCGAGAGGGTTATCCCAGGGAATCATAGAATAGGATGCTCCCTCAAAAGCATCAAGAACGTCTGTAGTAAGGCTGTTAATTTTGGTTGTATCAAAGTCTACATTCTGGCAGGCAATAAGAGCGCCGGTTTCAGCATATGCTGCCTGTCTTTCAGGTGAAAACATGAATGCCAAAAATGCTTCTGCCGCAGCCTGATTTTTGGTTCCGGAGGATATGGCGTAACCTTCATCAAAGTTCATGAGCCAGTCGTTAGAGCTTCCAACGCCGCCTTCAATGTCAGGAAAATTAAAAATACCAACATCCTCACCCAAAGCATCGGCGTAAAGAGGTACTGACCAGGAGCCGTCTATGATCATGGCAGATTCTCCGGCAATAAATTTATTTTGGGCTTCTTCCTGAGAAATTGCCACAATAGATTCATTGAACATTTTTCTGTTTACAAGCTCCTGCAGATATTCTCCTGCTTTTACAAATGCTTCGTTAGTGAAGTCGGCTTCTTTATTTAATATAACCTTTTCATAAAGATCATTGCCGTTTAAACGATTGAAAAGCATCATATAGGGTATTGTTCCGGGCCAGGGATCAGAAATTCCAAGCATACAGGGAGTAACGCCATTTCCGTTTAATGTATCAATCAGAGCAAGCAGTTCTTCATACGTTGTGGGAATTTCTACGTTATTTTCTTTAAAAATAGCTTTGTTGTAGAAAAACATTTCTCCGCTTGCAATGAGTGGAATTGCATATGTCTGGTCGTTAAACGTGGCGAGCTCAAGTGCGTTGGGGTTCATGATATTTTTTGTCTCGGGATATGTTTCTAACAAGTTCTCAATAGGTAAAACTTTGCCCCCGTCTACAAATGGCTGAAGCCGCCCGGTAAGATAGGTACGGAAAACATCTGGTGCATTTCCGGCAGCTACTTCTGTAGTGATTTTTGTCAGATAATCTTCTCCGGATGCGATATAAGTTGCTTCTACCTCACAATCAGGATATTTTTCTTCAAACAGCCGGATGGTTTCTTCTATCCATGGATGAAAGAAGTTGTTAGGATTGCTTTTATCACTTGCAGTCCAGAATGTGATTTTGCCACTTATTTCAGTAGATGGTTCTGCGACAGATGTAGCTTGAACATTGGTTTCAGGAGCAGTGCTTTCTGATACATCAGTGTTTGTTTCAAAATTGCTGGAGGTGGTATCTGTAGAAGAATTTCCACATCCAGTCAGCATAGAGCCTGTTAAAACGAGAGCTAATGCTGTGGTTAAAAACTTTTTGTTCATATGTCCTCCCTTCTGCGTTTCCTAATACGCTATAGAAAATATTTTTTACAACTCTATAATAGTAAAATAAAACAAATAAGTCAATTAATTTTATCAATTAATTTAAAATTGTTTATAAAATACAAAAATATGGAAATAAAATTATATATAATATCTAAAAATATAAAATAATACACAGATATTAATAAAATATATATACCATTGTAATTTTGATATGTTTTGCTATAATAAGATTGTAAAATGAATTTACTTATTTTGATTCTTTCATGGGGTTCATATCACACTGCCTGCAGCGATCTGGAAAAAGAAGCCATGAGAGAATACCCCGTTACCTGCAGCGGGGCATTAACAGATAAGGATTAGAGAGCTAGAGCGTGTTTTCTGTGACTTTTGATGTGAGCAGAATGAGAGGAAAAATGGAAAAAACAATTGGATCAAATAGCCAGGATATTAAGCAAAAAAATCGTATTTTAATTTTAAAGATGATTGCCATTAATAGGGGAATTTCCAGAGTCGACATTGCCAGAATAACAGGTTTGTCTAAGATGACAGTTGGAAATTTGGTTACAGAGCTGATAGAGGATGGCTTCGTAATTGAACAGACATATACAGAACTTAAAAAGCGGAATCTGGTAGACAGTGCAGGGAGCACTTCTGGAAGAAAACCTATTATGCTGATACTTTCTCCGCAATCGCCATGCATCTGTGGCATGTTGATTAAAAGAAAATTATGTCAGGTTATTTTGGGGGATATAGGCGGGAACATTATTGAACAGATCAGCTATGATTATACCACGCTTGCTGATGGCAATACCCTGATAGATATGTTGTATAGCGGATTTAAAGAAATTTCTGTACGCACAGATAGAAAAATCATTGCAGTCAGTATAGCATCGCTCGGCCCGGTGGATAGTTCAAACGGTATTATTTTAAATCCTCCATATTTTTATAATATAGAAAATCTGAAGATACAAGCTATTCTGGAGGAGAAAATAGGACTTCCGGTTTTTTTGGTGAATGATGCGAACGCAGGTGCATTGGCCGAAAAATTATATGGGATAGGAAAGCATATTGCCAACTTTGCATATTTACATATTATGAATGGAATAGGAGCTGGATTTGTATTTAAAAACGATCTTTATAATGGAGATACAGGGCAGAGTGGTGAAATAGGCCATACCTCTATTAATTTTGCAGGGCCATTATGCGACTGCGGGAATCGTGGATGTTTGGAACTATATGCTAATCTCGATAATATGCGCCAAAAAATTGGTGAATTAAAACGGTTTTATCCGAAATCTGAGATAAGCAAACGGGTAGAACCTTCCTGGAAGGAAATTGTTGATTTTGCAAATGAGAAAGATGTATTAGCATTTGAGGCTTTGGAGGAATTCTGCTCTTATATTTCTTATGCTTTAATTAATACACTTAAATTGCTTAATATATCTTCACTTATCATAGGATATGATTCATCAAATAAGGGTTATATAGTTGAAGAAATTGTGCATGCCAAGTTGTCTGAGTCGTTAAAGGCTGTTAATTTTGGAAAAATAGAAGTTCATCATTCGTTGTTTAATGGAGATGCCCCTCTTATAGGGGCGATTGCTTTTGTGGCAGATAAGATTTTCTCCTTGAATTTTTCGCTAGAAATAAAAAGTATAGGGAGAATTTGAAAGAATCAAGAAAGTATATACCTTTATGACAGACTTAGAACAGAAAGAAAAAAGAGCATTGAAAAGGCATAAGAAGAACAGAGAGGCTATTGTAAAACGTTATCCAATTAATGAACAGGAAGGCATATTGGATAATTGGAAATTTGACGAAGAACTTCATATGGAGACGCAAAGATTTTTGAAAGAACTAAAACAGATAAGAAATATTGAAGATTGCTGAAAAGATAGGGAAGAAAGCACCAAATGATCTGCAGCGTCATTTGGTGGGATTGAGGAAAGGTATCTAAGCTTAAAATGGCTTTGTTAATTCGGTTAACTTGTTCCCTGGCATTTTCAAGAGATGATTTCTCATTTGCGATATACTCATAAATATGGTTTAATTCACGGATTGCTCCATGTAAGTTTGGTCTTGCAGAATCCCCCTTGTCAACATCCCCAATATATAATATCCTATAAACAAAGTTCACAGGAGATAACAGGGAATTATCCCTGGGGAATCATCCCCGAGGAATTATCCCCGGGGAATCAGCCCCCTGAGAATAATCCCCCTTCAATCTGTCAATCCTTCTACTGATGGATTGGAAAAGAGGATTCTGTGACAGGAACCGCGTCATGCTGTGGTCGAGAAGAACAGGAGAATAGTGAGAAAAATAAGCCTGATGGCTTATTTTTCTCACGGCTATTTGTGCCGGAGCGTCACAAATAGCTTTGATGGCAGAAGAAAAATTACATTTGCAATTTTTCTTCGCCCCGTTGCTTACGCTCCGGAATGGAGATTAATATGGAATACACATTTACATCAGCAAATTTTGAAACAGAAGTTTTGAAATCCGATAAGCCCGTTCTGGTAGATTTTTATGCAGACTGGTGCGGCCCCTGCAAGATGATGGCTCCCGTGGTGGATCAGATTGCGCAGGAGCTTGGAGACAGGGTGAAGGTGGGCAAACTCAATATCGACGATCACATGGACATCGCAGGAAAATACCGTGTGATGAATATTCCTACTTTTCTTATCATCAAGGATGGGGAAGAAAAGGAGCGCATTGTGGGTGCGGTATCCAAAAACGAGCTGATGAAGAAAATGGAGCAGGCGCTGGCTTAACGGTCGGCGTCCGTTTCCAGTGTGCCCGGCGGGCATACGTTTGAGGATTCACTTCTGCCAGTCCAGCCGGATATTTGAAAGCAGGGAAGGGGATATATTTATGGGGCTGCTTTTTTTTATTTTATGGATCATCTTTAATGGCCGGATCACGGTGGAGATCGTTTTGCTGGGAATCGCTGTATCGGGGGCTGTGTATGCCTTCTGCTGCCGCTTCCTTGGCTATAGTGTGAAAAAGGATCTGTTTCTTATGAGCCGGGCGGGTTATGTTCTGATCTTCCTGGGTATCCTGATCTGGGAGATTATCAAGGCAAACGCCGCCACCTGTAAGCTGATCCTGTCTCCCCATAACAGAGTGGATCCTGTTGTGGTGCGTTTCCGCACCGGACTGAAAAGCAGGGTGGCGAAGGTTCTGCTGGCCAATTCCATCACACTGACGCCCGGAACGATCACGGTTGCGCTGGAGGGAGACACCTATACGGTGCATTGTCTGGACAGGCAGTTTGGTGAGGGGCTGGAAAACAGTATTTTTGAAAAGTACCTGGCCAGGATCGAGGGAAGCATATCTGGCGGGAATGAATTTTCAAACACGCTCTAGTATTGCAGAGAGGCCAGCGCTTTCAGCATTACCACGGCCCGGGAGGTTTTTTGCCCCCAGGTAAGCGTGACGGTATCTGTGGGGGTGAAGCCCTGTTTTTCCCAGAAAGGCAATGCGTTGTCAGGATAGTCGTTTACCACATCAATACGGATGCTTTTCCGGCCATTGCGTGCCATTTTCTGTTCAAAATGGCGGAAGCACCGGGCTCCAAGTCCCTTTCCCTGTACCCGTGCGTCCAGCATCAGCAGGGAAAGATACACAGTTTCGTATTCACAGTAGTCCAGAAAGCCCACAGCCTGTCCGGTGGCCGGCTCCTCTGCCAGACAGCAGCCGAAGCCCATTGCGCGCATCTGCTGCCATTCCCTTTCGATAAAGCCTCTGTCTATCTGGGGCTGTCCCAGATGATGGAGCAGAAAATGCGGATTGGAATTATAAATGTCCGTTACCGTCTGAAGGTCATCCAGGGCAGCGGGGCGAAGGGAAAGTGTGTGCATAGAAGGTTCCTCCTTTTTATCCTTGCTAATTCTCTCAGGATATAATATCCTATTAGTGCGGATATTTCCACATAGTTGGGAGAGAAGCAGGGGGGACGGCTGTAATGAATCATCTTTTTTATCTTGTGGCTCATCTTGGCGGACAGGCCACGGCTGGTGCGCTGTCCAAAATCACGGCGGTGGAAGCGCGCAGGCCCTGTCTCCGCAAAATCCTGAAAATAGAAGTTTATAACATATAAAATAGAAAGACAAAGGGGGATTTACTATGGGTGCATATGAAGAAATTCTGTATATAATCTGCACAGCTGCCCTGATTTTTCTGGCGGTGATGCTTCTTTTGTGCCTGCTGCGGGCTGTGCGCGGGCCGCAGGTGGCTGACCGGATCGTGGCGGTGAACATGATGGGAACCATAGTGATGGTGATGATCGCTGTTCTTGCTGTCCTGCTGAAAGAAGGGTATCTGGTGGACATCTGTATCATCTATGCTATGATCAGCTTCCTGGCGGTGGTGGTGCTGACGAAGGTGTATATGGGGGTGTACCGCGAAGCGCACGAAAAGAAGCTCTAAGGCAGCACAGGACGCTGCCTAAGATCTTCTAAGTTTCGTGCGGTGTTGGCTGGCCGGACAGCAAAAAAACACTGCCTAAGAGATTGGCAGGAGGAGGCAGGTATGGACTGGGAATGGATTCGATTGATATTGGGGACACTGATTCTGGCGGCGGGGCTTCTTACGTTTGGGCTGGAGGTGTTTGGGGTTTACCGTTTTGAATTTGTGCTGAACAGGATGCATGCGGCGGCTATGGGGGATACGCTGGGAATCGGGATTTCCATGCTGGGGCTGATGGTTCTGTCGGGGTGGAATGATACGAGCATGAAGATGCTTCTGGTGGTGGTGTTTCTGTGGTTCGCCTCCCCGGTGTCGTCCCATCTGATCGCCCGTCTTGAGGTAATGACGGATGAGACGCTGGAGGAATACTGCGAACTGCCGGAAAAGCCTGAGGAGGCGGGCACAGACTGCGCAGACCGGGGATAGCAGGAGCAGCCTTATGTCTGCCGGAGCTGCGAACCAGCGGAAAGCCCCGCAGGGGCGTTTTGTGGAGCCGCATGCTGCTGCCCGTGGGCGCGGCTGAACGGATAGGTATTTTGGAAAATGGGGGTAAAGTATGGAGATCTTTACATATCTTCTGATGGGATTTCTGGTGATGTGCGCCATTGCGGTGAGCTTTTCCAGGAATCTGCTGAATTCCATTCTGATCTTTATGTCGTACAGTCTTGTTATGTCTATGATCTGGATCCTGCTGGAGTCTCCGGATCTTGCTATTACGGAGGCGGCCGTGGGTGCGGGAGTGACCAGTGTGCTTTTTTTCGTTACCCTGAAAAAAATCCATGCCATCAGCAGAGAGGAGGGGGAGCATGAGCCAAAGGAAGATGGAAGAGGGGAATAAGCAGGAGCAGCGTGAGGCTGCTTTTGGGGAAAATGTTTCCCGGAAGGCGGACAGTCCGTTCAGGCGCTGGCTTTATGGAGAACAGGATCCCCTTCTGGGCAGGGTGGAAATGAAGCCGCAGAAGGAGTATGTGGAGGAGGAAGCCAGTGTGGCCGTGCGCATGAGGGAGCAGCAGCAGCTTCTGGAGAAGGTGCATGACACGGAGCATAACAGGAAGCTGCTTCTTTTCAATAAAATGTACCGTGTGCTGGCATTGGCATTCTGCCTGGGGCTGATCGCGATCATGCTGCTCACCGTGTCCTATCTGCCTCAGGTGGGAAACGCGGCGAACCCGGATAACAATGAGGTTTCAGAACGGTATATCACGCAGGGGCTTCAGGAGACCGGGGCGGTGAATATTGTGACGGGCATGATTCTGGACTACCGGGCCTTCGACACCTTCGGCGAGTCCAACGTTCTTTTTATTGCCACCATCACCGTGTTTATCCTGCTGCGTCTGGATAAAAAGGAAGTCAGAGGGCAGAAGCAGGGAGCCGTTAAAGGGCAGGAGGGGCATGAGGAGCTCACACCCGAGGAGGCTGAGGCCAACGACCGTATTTATGAGCCGAAGAACGATATGATCCTGCAGGTGGTGGCCTCCCTTCTGGTTCCTGTTATCATGATTTTCGGTATTTATGTGATCCTGAACGGGCATCTGTCCCCCGGCGGCGGTTTTTCCGGGGGAGCCATTATCGGGGCGGGGCTGATCCTGTACCTGAATGCTTTTGGCTTTGCCAAAACAGAGCGCTTTTTTACGGAGAAAACCTATAAATGGATCTGCTTTGCTTCGCTGACCTTCTATTGCCTGGCAAAGAGCTATTCCTTTTATACAGGGGCGCACCATCTGGAAAGCGGGATTCCTCTGGGCACGCCTGGGGCGATCCTGTCAAGCGGGCTGATCCTGCCGTTAAATATCTGTGTGGGCCTGGTGGTGGCCTGCACCATGTACGCATTTTATGCCCATTTCAGGAAGGGGGGATTCTAGGTGGGAGCAAATCTGCTGGCCAACTACGGGGAAGCGGTGGCCATGATCCTGTTCGGGATCGGTTTTTCCAATCTGCTCCTCCAGAAAAACCTGATCAAAAAGATCATCGGTCTGAACATTATGGATACGGCGGTGTACCTCTTTCTGGCGGAAAAAGGGTATATTTACGGGCGTAAGGCGCCCATTGTGGCGGATGGGGTGCAGAGCATGGAGGCTTACATCAATCCGGTTCCCAGCGGCCTGGTGCTCACAGGAATCGTGGTGTCCGTTTCGGTGACTGCGCTGATGCTGTCGCTTACCATCCGGCTGTACCGGAGATACCATACGCTGGATCTGGACGAGATTTCCGCCAGACTGAAAAAGGAGGGCCTGTAGAGTGGATTTTGTACAGAATTTTCCCTTCTTTTCCATTATCCTGTCCATGTTTTCCGGGACGGTAAGCTCGGTTCTTCCGGCTAAAGCAGCTAAATGGGTGAATACGGCGGTGATCAGCCTGGTGGGGCTGATGTCGGCTGTGCTTCTTTTTTACCTGACAGGAACAGGGGAGAGCTTCGTCTTTATGATGGGCCATTTCCCGGCGCCCTGGGGTAATGAGATCCGGGCAGGCGTGCTGGAGGCGGGGATGGCGTTGTTTTTCTGCATCATCATGCTTTTGTCCATGACAGGCGGGCGAAAGAAGCTTCTGGGAGAGGTGGAGTATGGCAAGCATAATCTGTACTACATTCTCACCGACCTTCTGCTTTCGTCCCTGCTGGCACTGGTGTATACGAACGACCTGTTTACGGCGTATGTGTTCGTGGAGATCAATACCATATCGGCCTGCGGGCTGATCATGATCCGGCAGAACGGAAGAACCATAGAGGCGGCGGTGCGGTATATGATCATGAGCCTTCTGGGCAGCGGCCTTCTGCTGGTGGGCATCAGTATGCTGTACGATATGACGGGGCATCTGCTGATGAGCAATATTAAGGAATCGGTAGCAGCCATTGTGGCGCACGGGGAATACAGGGTGCCTCTGGTGGTGACGGTCTGTCTGGTCTGCGTGGGACTGGCCATCAAAAGCGCGCTGTTTCCCTTCCATTCCTGGCTGCCGGATGCTTACGGTTATTCCACGGTGTCCTCTGCGGCCATGCTTTCCAGCCTGGTGAGCAAGGGATACATTTTTCTTCTGATCAAGATTTTTTACCGGGTGATCGGTTTTGAGATCTTTGCAGAGAGCAAGATCATCAATATCCTGTTCGTGTTCGGGCTGATGGGGATGATCTTCGGCTCCCTGAGCGCCATCAAGGAAAATGATATACGGCGAATGATCTCTTTCTCCAGTGTGGCCCAGATCGGCTATATTTATATGGGATTCGGGCTGGGGACGGAGATCGGCATGGTGGCCAGCGTGTTCCACATCCTGTCCCATGCGGCAACCAAGTCGCTTCTGTTCGTCTCAGCCATCGGGCTTACGGACGTATCCCGGGGAAGCAGGAAGTTCCAGGATCTCACCGGGGCGGCTTACCGCAACAGGATCGCGGGAGTGGGCTTCACGGTGGGCAGTCTGTCCATGGTGGGCGTTCCGCTGTTTTCCGGCTTTGTGAGCAAGCTTCTGTTTGCCCAGGCGTCCATCGGGCATTCCTACAAAATGCTGCCTGCCCTGATCGTGCTGGGGATCAGTACGATCCTGAATGCCATCTATTTCATGAAAACGGTGATCCGTATCTATGTGCCGGAGGATCAGCCGGAGTGCTGCAGGATCACCATTGGAAGCGAAAAGGTATATGCGTTTACGATAGCGGCTTTTATCTGCCTGAACGTGGCTCTGGGAATGCTGTCCCAGCCTATTGTGGAGCTGATCACCGGGGGGCTTGGGATGTTCGGGTAAATTCGGATGCTATCCGCCGGCAGCGGTGCGTCTGATAACAATGCGGTACAGCGGCAAGGCTGCAGGCCGCCGGAAATGAGGTTCAGTATGCAGGAATCAAGAATCGTTCTCTTTCCCATCCTTTTTCCTATTCTGTTTGGGCTGGGACTGCTGATTTTTCATAAAATTAAGAGAAAGCTTCTGATCGGCCTGACCGGAGCGGGGCTTGCGGTCACCGCTGTATCGGTGGCCCGGATTGTGTGGCTGTCCGTTGGGGCGGAGAAGGAGATGGCCTGTACGTTTTTCCAGCTCACGTCCCGGCTTCCGGTATTCTTCAGAGTGGATCTTCTGGGGAGCCTGTTTGCGGCTGCAGTGACGGTGGTTTGGGCGGCGGCGGGGATCTTTGCTTTTGAGTATATGAAGCACGAGGAAGCAAATGGACGGTATTTCGGCTTCTATATGATGGCGTATGGAGCGCTGACCGGCCTGGATTTTTCGGGAAATCTTATCACCTTTTATCTGTTCTATGAGTGCATGACCCTGCTTTCCCTTCCATTGGTATTCCACACCAGGACAAGGGAGGCGGTGATGGCTGGGCTGAAATATCTGTTTTATTCCCTGGCCGGTGCGTATATGGTGCTGTTTGGCCTGTATTTTGTGAACCGCTACGCCAATACGCTGACCTTTACACCGGGGGGAGTGCTGGATTCGACGCTGGCGGAGGGGAGGGAAACCCTGCTTCTTCTGGCCGCCTTTCTGATGCTTCTGGGCTTTGGGGTGAAGGCCGGGCTGTTTCCCATGCACAGCTGGCTGCCCACCGCCCACCCTGCGGCGCCTGTCCCCGCTTCGGCGGCTCTGTCCGGTATCATCGTGAAATCCGGCGTGTTCGGGATCATCCGTGTCTGCTACTATATTTTCGGCGTCCAGTTTCTTCGGGGAACCTGGGTACAGACGGCGTTTCTGACGCTGGCTCTGATTACCATATTTATGGGCTCTATGCTGGCTTATCTGGAAAGAGGGCTGAAAAAGAGGCTGGCCTACTCTACGGTGAGCCAGGTTTCGTATATTCTGTTCGGACTGGGCCTGTTTGTGCCGGAGGCTTTTACAGGGGCGCTGCTTCATGTGCTGTTCCATGCAGTGATCAAGTGCGGCCTGTTTCTGTGCGCGGGTGCGGTAATCTATCGTACCGGAAAGACAAGTGTGGAGGAGCTGGCCGGAATGGGTAAAAGGATGCCTGTCACCCTGTGGTGCTTCACCATTCTGTCCCTGGCACTGGTGGGGATCCCTCCGGCCAGCGGCTTTGTGAGCAAATGGTATCTGGCCCAGGGGGCGCTTGGTTCGGGAACCGCCGTTTTCTCCTGGCTGGGGCCGGTGGTGCTTCTTCTGTCCGCCCTGCTGACGGCGGGGTATCTGCTTCCCATCACCATGAAGGCGTTCTATCCGGGTGCAGCGGGAATGCGGGAACATGCAGGTATGGATCAGAAAAAAGGAGGGCTTCCGGGCAATAAAACGGGCGGCGGCTCTGGCCGGACGCAGGAGGGGCAGGAAGCGGTGGGAGAGCGGGAGCTGTCCTGGATAATGCTGATTCCCCTGCTGTTCCTGACGGCTCTGGCGGTGATCTGGGGAATGTTTCCCGGCGGGCTGGTCTCCTATATCGGCCGGATCGTTTCCCAGGTTCTGTAGAGAGGCGGGAGCAGCTGAACGGATTTGTAGAGAAGGGGGTTCCTGATGAAACCTGAAATGATGCTTGCGGCCATCCTGCTTCCCGTTCTGGGCGGCGCAGTGGTTCCGCTGATTCCTTTTAAAAAAAGAAGCCAGATGATGGTCTACATCGAGACGGTGGTGGTGTGCACGTCCCTGCTGGCAGGGGCGGTGCTGGTGAACCGCCCTGTGGAGGAATTCCACATCGTGAGCTTCGTGAACAACCTGTCCCTTTCGCTGAAGGTGGACGGCCTTTCCATGGTATTTGCGGGGCTGGTGAGTGCGCTGTGGCCGCTGGCAACGCTGTATTCCTTTGAATATATGAAGCATGAGAGCCACGAAAAGACATTTTTCATGTTTTATACCGTGACCTATGGAGTGACGCTGGGGATCGCCTTTGCGGAGGACATGCTCACCATGTATTTTTTCTATGAGCTGCTCACGCTGGTGACGGTTCCGCTGGTGCTGCATACGCTGACCAGGGAGGCGGTGCTGGCCAGCCGGAAATATCTGTACTATTCCTTGGGCGGTGCGGCGTTTGCCTTCATCGGGCTCGTGTTTCTGCTCACCTATGGGGTGACGGTGAATTTTACCTATGGAGGCGTGCTGGATCCCGGAGCTCTGGACGGGGGACAAAGAAACGTACTGCTTCTGATCTACTGTATTGCCTTCTGCGGTTTCGGCGTGAAAGCCGCGCTCTGCCCTTTCAATGCCTGGCTCCCCCAGGCCGGAGTGGCGCCCACTCCCGTGACGGCCCTCCTTCATGCGGTCGCGGTGGTGAAGGCGGGAGCGTTTGCCATTATCCGGCTGACCTATTACGGCTTCGGGGCGGATTTTGTGAGGGGAAGCTGGGCGCAGAACGTGGTGATGGGGATTGTGATTTTTACCATTCTCTATGGATGCAGCAGGGCTTTGAAGGAGACGCATCTGAAAAGGAGGCTGGCCTATTCCACCATCAGCAATCTGTCCTACATTCTGTTTGGCGTGTGCATTATGACGCCGCTTGGCCTGGTGGGGGCGCTCACCCATCTGGTTTTCCATGCGGTGATGAAGATTACCTCCTTCTTCTGTGTGGGGGCGGTGATGTACCAGACCGGGAAACATTATGTACATGAGATCGACGGCCTTGGCCGCAGGATGCCGGTGGTGTTCGGCGTGTTTACCGTGGCATCCCTGGCGCTGATGGGAGTGCCCGGACTGGCCGGCTTCATCAGCAAATGGAATCTGGCTTCGGCCGCGGTGGCAAGCGACAACGCGCTGGCCTATGCGGGAGTGGGAGCGCTTCTGGTTTCGGCGCTTCTGACGGCAATTTATATGCTGACCATCGTGATGCGGGCTTTTGTTCCCAGCAGGGAAAGGGAGGCGGAGCTGGCGGCTCAGGCCGGGGGCACAGATGCGGAGGATCCGGGCTGGATGATGCTGGTTCCGCTTGTGCTCTTTGCGGCGGCAATCTTTTATTTTGGGCTGTACAGTCAGCCGCTTGTGGATTTTTTTGTACAGATAGCGGATGGCGTTCTGTGAATGGGCGCGGCCGGAGCAAAAAATGCTCCGGCAGGGAGGATAGACTGAAAATAAGCCTGATGGCTTATTTTCAATCAACAGTTTTGTGCCGGAGCGTCACAAAACTGTGGGTATCGCAGGTGAGAAACCACATGCGTGTTTTCTCACCGCGGCCGGAGCAAAAAATGCTCCGGCAGGGAGGTAAAAATGGCTGGTGATTCTATTCTGATCGGACTGATCTGTTTTCCGTTTTTGGCCGGAGTGCTGGCCTGGATGTATATGACCGGGCAGGAACGCAGAGGAAGGGGAAAGAAGAAAGGGACGGCGTTTTGGTGGGCGGCGGCGGTTCCCGGGGCAGAGCTGGCTTTTTTTGCTGTGGTTCTGGCGGGAATGGGAGGGGGCCTTTCCGCTTTTTCACAGAAGGCTTCTCTGGCGGGGCCGAATGGATATGGGATGGAGCTGGTCTGGGAGGGCCTCTGCGGTTTGGGACTGCACCTGTGCCTAGACGGCTTCCGGGCGGTATATGGTCTGATCGCCTCCTTTATGTGGACGTGCGCCCTGCTATTTTCAAAGGAATATATGAAAAGGGAACATGGGCAGGAAAAATATGTGCTTTTCTCGTTGTTTACCTTCGGAGCGACACTGGGAGTGTTCCTGTCAGCGGATCTGTATTCGGCCTTTCTTTTCTTTGAGATCATGTCGTTTACCTCCTATACCTGGGTGGCGCATGAGGAGACGAAGGAGGCACTTTGGGCCGCAGAAACCTATCTGGCGGTGGCCGTTGTGGGCGGCCTGGTGATGCTGATGGGACTGTTCCTTCTGTACAGGGGACTGGGAACGCTGGAGATCAGTAAGCTCTGGCAGGCGGCAGCCGGGACGGAGGGAGCGGCGGAAGGGAATCTGTGGGCGGGAGCGCTCTGCATCCTGTTTGGGTATGGAGCGAAGGCCGGCGTATTCCCCCTTCACATCTGGCTTCCCAAGGCGCACCCCGTGGCTCCCGCCCCCGCTTCGGCGCTTCTGTCCGGTATTCTGACCAAAGCAGGGCTGTTTGGTATCCTGGCGTTGAGCTGTCAGCTGATGTATGGAAAGGAAAGCTGGGGAATACTGATCCTGGCGCTGGGCGTGATCACCATGCTTCTTGGAGCGCTGCTGGCACTGTTTTCGGATAATCTGAAAAGAACGCTGGCCTGCTCCTCTGTGTCCCAGATTGGCTTCATTCTGGTGGGGATCGGAGTGCAGGGGCTGCTGTCCGGGAATACGGTGTCCGGCGGGGGCGTTCCTGCATGGGAGACGGCGCAGACTGCGGGAGAGGCTGCACAGGCCGCCGGGGAAGCGGTTCTGGCCGCACAGGAGGCGGCTCACGGAGCGGCTCTTGCCATACAGGGAAGCTTTCTCCATATGGTGAACCACTCCCTGATCAAGCTGGTGCTGTTCCTTGCAGCGGGCGTGGTATTCATGAACCTGCACGAATTGAACCTGAACCGGATCCGCGGCTTCGGGCGGGGAAAAAGGCTTCTGCAGGCCTGCTTCCTGATGGGAGCCTTCGGCATCGGCGGAGTTCCGCTGTGGAACGGTTATGTGAGCAAAACCCTGATCCATGAGGGGATCGTGGAGTACAGAGCGCTGCTGGAAGAGGGCGTGCTGCCTGGCGGCTCCTTTCTGACCGGCGCTGCCTGGATGGGGCTGGTGGAATGGCTGTTCCTGATCAGCGGCGGCCTGACCGTGGCCTATATGCTGAAGCTTTACCTGTGCCTGTTTGTGGAGAAAAACAATGATCCGGCCAGACAGGCTGAATTCGACGAAAGGCGGCATTATATGGATCCGGTGAGCGCCACAGCGCTGGCGGCGGGGGCGGTTCTGCTGCCGGTTCTGGGACTGTTCCCTTATCAGACCGGGGAACGTCTGGCGCAGCTTTCCTCCGGCTTCCTGCATCCGGGAACGGCTTCGGATGGAACGGGGGCAGAGGCAGTTCTGAAGGCAGCCTATTTTTCTCCGGAGAATCTGAAGGGAGCGGCCATCTCCATCGTGATCGGTGTGCTGATTTATCTGACGGTGGTAAGAGGGCTCCTGATGGAAAAGAAAAAGGGGCAGTCTGTGTATGTAAACCGCTGGCCTGCCTGGCTGGATCTGGAGGAGCTGGTATACCGCCCTGTGCTTCTGGGAGCACTGCCCGTTCTGTGCGGCAGCCTGTGCCGGATCGGCGACAGACTGACCGATACTCTGGTGGTTGCCTTTCGGAAAACGGTCTATCGGGACAGCAAAATCCCCCATGAGCTGGAGGAGGGGAACTACCTGACCCATGTGATAGGAGGAACGCTGGATGGCATCACAGATTATTTCAACCATCCTGATGCGACGGAGGAGGAAAAGAAGGAGGAGGAGTATACAAAGGCCCATCTGGCCGGAAAATATGAGCACCGGCTGGCCATGATGAATGATGATCTTCGGGAAAACAGCACGATTATCGGGAGAAGCCTTTCCTTCGGGCTGTTCCTGGCCTGCCTGGGGCTGCTGTTTACTTTGATTTATATGCTGGCTGGATGAAAAAACGGGCCAGGATTCCTGCGGGTATCCTCCACTCTTACAGCAGCTCGCTCTCCAGATCCGAAAGCATCAGATCCAGCGCAGTGATTCCGCCCTCGGCAGTATACCATGCGGCAGAATGCTCCAGATAAATGATATTTCCGTTTTGATAAGCCTCTGTTCCCATAATGAGCTGATTTTCCATGATTTCAGGAGCCAGCTTGGCGCCTTCCGTTCCAATGGCGGCGTCACGATCCAGGACAAAAATATATTCAGGCGCTTTCTCCACGATAAATTCAAAGGATGCCTCATTGCCGTGGGTGGAGGCGTCCTGTCCGGCATCCACTCCGATATTCTCAAAGCCCACCTCCCGGCTGATGAGGGAGCAGCGGCTGTCGCTGCCCAGCACGTTATAGCTGCCGCTGGTGCACATGCCGATGATGGCAGTCCTGCCGGAGGCAAATTCCTGAAGGGCCCGGATCCGGGAATCAAATCCGCCCATAAGATCCTCTACCTTTTCTTCCAGCCCGAACAGGGAGGCGATGGCGGAAGCGTTTTTTCTCACACTTTCCACCACGCCCAGCTCTGTATCGGTGGACAGATAAATGACAGGCGCAATCTCGCTGAGGGCGTCGTAGGAGGAGGCCAGGCGTCCTCCGATGAAGATCACGTCGGGCTCGCAGCCCATAACGGCTTCCAGATCAGCCTCCTTGATGGTTCCCAGATTCGCAATATTATCGTTGATGTAACTTTGCAGATAGTCGAGGGAGGTGTCTGCGGAGCCCACAACCCGATCCCCAACGCCCAGAGCATCCAGAATATCCAGCGAGGCCATATCCAGGACAGCAATTCGCTGGGGATCATAGGGCACTTCGAGCTCCGCCGGTTCACCGCTTCCGTTGAGGGATGTGATGGTTACGGAGGAAGGGACGCTTTTTGCTTCCGCAGGCTCAGCATCGCCCTGGCTGCCGGAGGAGGCTGTTGCCTGAGAATTTGCAGCGGACTCATCTGTGCCGGCATCGTTCAGGGAAGTGCAGGCCATCAGGCTTCCTGTTATCGCAGCTGCTAAAACGAACAAAGTAATTTTTTTCATTGTCATACACTCCTTTTCATGAAAAGTACTGAAACATGAATACTTAGTGGCTTACAGGTGAACAGCCACATTGAAACAATCGCTTAATAATAAATGGACAGAGGCTTACCCGCCACATTCAGGATCTCAAAATCCACCTGATAGATTTTTGACAGGTTTTCTTTGGTGATCACCTCCTCCACCGTGCCGAAGCTGGCAATTTTTCCATTCTTGAACGCGCAGATATAGTCGGAATAGAAAGCTGCGTAGTTGATCTCGTGCAGCACCAGGATTACCGTCTTTCCCAGCTCGTCGCAGAGGCGGCGGACAATTTTCATCATATTGGTGGCATGGTAAATGTCCAGATTGTTGGTGGGTTCGTCCAGGAGCACATAGTCCGTGTCCTGGGCAATGACCATGGCGATCAGGGCGCGCTGGCGCTGGCCGCCGGAAAGCTCGTCGATAAAACGATCCTGAAATTCCTCCAGCTCCATATAGCGGATGGCCCGGTCGATGAAGCCTTCGTCCTCCTCTGTGATACGGCTGTCGGAATAAGGAAAACGCCCGAAGGCGACCAGTTCACGTACCGTCAGCTTCATCTGGATGCTGTTGGACTGGGTCAGGATAGCCAGACGTCTGGAAAGCTCCCTGCTTTTCCATCTGCCAAGCTCCTTTCCCTCAAAATCCACCAGACCGCTGTCGTGGGCAATGAGCCGGGAAATCATGCCCATGACGGTGGATTTTCCCGCTCCGTTGGGCCCGATCAGGGAGATCACCTTTCCCTTTGGAATATGAAAAGTCACATCATTCACCACGGCCTTGCCGTCATATTGTTTTGTCAGATTTCTGATATTCACAGTCACACCTTCTTTCTTGTCAACAGGAGGTAGAGAAAATAGAGTCCTCCGCCAATGGTGATAAACACACTGACCGGAACGGCATAGGAGTAAATATGCTCCACCACCGCCTGGCCTCCCACCAGCACGATCATGCCGAACAGCGCGGAACCCAGGATAAGCTGGCTGTGCCGGTAGGTTTTGAGAAGCTGGCGGGACAGGTTGGCAATGATCAGCCCCAAAAAGGAGATCGGCCCCACCATGGCGGTGGCGATGGCAATACACAGGGTCACTCCCAGCAGAAGCCGCCGGATGCAGCGGTCATAATCCACACCAAGGTTGATGGCCTGCTCTTTTCCCAAAGTCAGCACATCCAAAAGCGCCAGCTCCCTGCGCAGGGCAAAGACGACTGCGGCCAGCAGTATCACGGAGAAAAGTATGATCTCAGAGTTCACATTGCTGAAGCTGGCCACAAGCGTGGTGAGCAGGTTATCGTATTCGTTGGGATCCATAACCCGGGTCAGCGTGGTCTGGATGCTTCCGAAAAAGGAGGTGAGCACCGTGCCCACCAGCAGCACATAGAGCACGTTATTCCTGGTTTTCTGAAAAATCCAGCTGTAGATTACTGTGGCGGAAATTCCCATCAATACTACATCCACCGCAAAGGAAAGGTTTGCATTGACGGCGATCACACTGGTCGAGCCCAGGAAAAATACCACCGCCGTATGGATCAGCGTGTAGAGTGAATTCATGCCCAGCAGACAGGGTGTGACGATGGTATTGTTGATGACGGACTGAAAAACGATGGAGGCTCCGCCGATGGTCAGGGCAGTGATCAGCATGACAATGAGCTTGGGCGTGCGGATTTTCATGGAGTAGGTAAAAAGCCTCGGATTATCCAGGTGTACTCCGATCAGCATGTAGCACGCCGCACATAACAGGGCAAGAACGGCCATGACCAGCAGTTTTTTCTGATTGGCTCCAAAAGTAATGCGGTTCACTGCGCGCCACCTCCTTCCATAGTTTTGACCGGGGCGGCACATGCTGAGGAGGAAGCGCTGCCCAGCCGGATCGCTCTGCGGCCGCCCTTCAGCCGGTAAAACAGCAGGCCGATAAAGAGCAGGCTTCCCAGAATGCCTACAATAAGCTCGATTGGCAGTTCATAGGGAAAGATCACCATCCGCCCGATCATGTCGCACACCAGCACAAAGACGGCGCCGAACAGGGCGGTATCCACCAGCGTTCCCCGGATCTTGTCCCCCTTATACATGGCCACCAGGTTGGGGACGATGAGGCCGATATAGGACACGGAGCCCACCACCACCACAATGCTGGCGGTGATCATGGCCGAGATCGTCAGCCCCATGAACAGAACCAGATTATAAGGGATGCCCAGATTCTTGGAAAAATCCCTGCCCAGCCCTACAATATTAAAATGATTGGCAAACAGAAAAGCCAGGATTACCAGAGGAACCGTCAGCCAGACGATCTCATACCGGCCTTTTATTACCAGAGAAAAATGGCCCACCAGCCAGGAGGACAGAGCCTGGGTCATCTCATATTTGTAGGCCAGATAATTGGTGAGCCCGCCGATCACATTGCCGAACATGATGCCCACCAGCGGAACCATGACCGCATCCTTGAACTGAATGCGCTGGATGAACCACACAAAGATCCAGGTTCCCAGAATCGCGGCCGCAAAGGAAAAGAGGGCCCGCCCCAAAAGGGTGGAGGTGGGCAGAAACAGCAGCGCCAGCAGGATGCCGAGCTGGGCTGAGGAAATGGTGGCCCCTGTGGTGGGGGAGACGAACTTATTGCTGCATAGCTGCTGCATGATGAGCCCGGCCACGCTCATACCCACGCCGGTACATACGAGAGCCAGCAGACGGGGCAGCCTGGATACCAGAAAAATCTCCCACAAATGCGCATCTCCTGCCAGCAGTTCCTGCGGCGTTATATCGATCACCCCCACAAACAGCGAGCAGACGGCTGTTATCAACAGGGTGAATGACAAAATGACAGTGGAACGAATCGGTTTGATAGGTTTCACTCCTTTCTGTAAAATGTTTTGGTTTGTTTTAACTAACCATAAGGCTGAAAAAATATGCAGGCATGAGGTGGTATGCTCCATGTACTGCATTTCATTTTCGTATGATAACATAGGAGTTAGTTATATGCAACTGTTTTTTTGAAATTCTATCTTTTATCCGTAACAGCGGAAAGCCCAGAAGGGACGTTTTGTAAAGCAGCCTGTTGCTGCTTCATGGGCGCGGGCTGAACTGTTACAATGGCACAAGTTACTGTTCACGGCAGGCCCGTAAACAGTAACTTTCGCGGGCCTATTGAAAGTTTTTGCTGCGCAAAAGAGGCCCGCTCACTCCTGAATCACATTCTTACGCCTCAAACGGCAGGCGTTTGAGGCTGCTGTGAACAGTAACTGGCACAAACCCTTATTAATAAAATTCATCATAGCTATATGGCAAACCACCGGGAAATATGGTAAACTCATACACAGCATAATCTTTCTGGTGGTTCGTATCTTTCCAGAGCGTGTTTGAAAATTCATTCCCGCCATCTGCACGCCCCACTTTGCGGCATATTTGCCCCAAATTCGCGGTGCTGCCACTACGGCGCGTTCATTTGGGGCAAATCTCCCACAAATTGGGACGCACATCTGGCAGAAAGC
>CAUWLJ010000015.1:0-49221 GCA_963559585.1 uncultured Eisenbergiella sp.
TGTAGAGCGAAAATCAAAACATCAAAAGATGAGAATGATAAAAGTATTCTATTAAATATTGAATTAAATATAGGTTCAAAAGATGAAGAATTAAAAATAAAATTGGTATCAGATACAGTTTTCGAGTTAGATCAGCTGCCAGATGACTATAATGTAATTGCAGAACAGAAATTAGTCCCCATGGCAAGGGAAACTTTATTGAATTCTTTAGACGATATATTGGTTGTTATGGGATATAACAAAATGGAATTGGCCAAAAAAATGTAACGGCGTGATTTTGGGTGGCATATAACAATCCCCCCATCCTGAATTATTCAGGATGATTCAGGATAAAGCAGGGTTAATTAAGATTCTTCTTAATTATGTATGCCACCGCTGCAGTCAACACCATAGCGAAGCTCTGTCAAAAAATAGAGTATTTCCCTTTTGTTCGACCGGGGGGCTGTCCTATTTCAGGCAGCCCTCTCCTTTTCTGCCCTCCCGTCTCACCGCCCGGACAGCTCCTTCACCACCTCCCCCGCCATGATCAGCCCGGCCACACCCGGCACAAACGGGGCACTCCCCGGAGTGGCACGCCGTCCGCCCTGCGCGGCATCCCCATCCCGGCGCCCCTCCGCTCCTTCCTGAAACCTGGCGGCGGCTTCCTCCGGTTTTTCCAGCCCTTCCGGTTTTTCCATCCCTTCCGGTTCTTCCAGCCTTTCCGGCTTCAGCGCTTCCTCCCTGGAATACACCACCTTCAGATGATCCACCCCCCGCCTCTTCAGCTCCCGGCGCATCACCCTGGCCAGGGGGCACACGGAGGTCTGATAAATGTCCGCCACCTCAAAGCGGGTGGGATCCAGCTTGTTTCCCGCCCCCATACTGCTGATGACGGGCACGCCCGCCTGCCTGGCACGCAGGATCAGCTCCAGCTTGGCCGTCACCGTGTCGATGGCGTCCACCACATAATCGAAGGACGCAAAATCAAAGGTATCCGCATTCTCCGGCAGGAAAAAGCATTCCCTGGTCTCCACCTCTGCCTGTGGGTTAATGGAGGCGATCCTCTCCTTCATCACCTGAGTTTTGTACCTCCCCACCGTATCCAGCGTAGCGATGATCTGCCGGTTCAGGTTGGACATGGCCACCCTGTCATTATCCACCAGAAGAAAATGGCCCACGCCGCTTCTGGCCAGAGCCTCCACCGTATATCCGCCTACGCCGCCGATGCCGAACACGGCTACACGCTTACGGCTCAGATTTTCCACTCCCGCTTCTCCCAGAAGGAGCGCTGTCCTCGTAAATTGTTCCTGCATGGATTTTCTCCCTCATTTTGCTGGCCGGACTGCTGACGAAACGATTATCTGCCGCTGCAGTCCGGCGCCGTTATCCCGTCCGCGCAGAACCGCAGACTCCTGCTTATGCTCATCAGCCCTTCTCCACCACCAGATACCTGCTCAGGCTGGTGATCAGTTCCTCCTCCTGGCCCTTTGGATTCACCATCTTCAATTCCAGGATATTTCCGGTTCCCAGCGCACAGACGCCCAGGATAGACTTGGCGTCCACCGTATAGCTGCCTGCGGCCAGGTCATAATCTCCTTCAAATCTTCTGATCGTATTTACAAATTTCCACACTTCGTCCGCATTGTCAAGAATCACTCTAACTGACTGCATATGAACCTCTTTCCCGCCTTCGCGCATTTTGATCCGGCGGCATTTTCCGCCGCCTGGCAGTTTTTTGCTTCCACCTGCCGGCTTTCCCGCCGCATGACAGTTTTCCGCCTCATGCCAGACACTCGTCTGCACATTTTTCCGCTGCTTTGTGGCGCCGTCCCGCCTGTGGCCAAAGCACAAAATCCGCCGCGTCTGCACCTTACAGTTAAAGTATTTCCTGATTTTTCCACTCCATACCGTTTTTTCAGGCGGAGGTATCCACAAACTGAGAGTTATACAGATCCGCATAGAAGCCGTTCTTTGCCAGAAGCTGTTCGTGGCTTCCCTGCTCGATAATATCGCCGTCCTTCATCACCAGGATCAGATCGGCATCGCGTATGGTGGACAGTCTGTGGGCGATCACAAAGCTGGTTCTTCCCTCCATCAGACGGTTCATGGCCTTCTGGATCTGCTGCTCCGTCCTGGTATCCACGGAACTGGTGGCTTCGTCCAGGATCAGGATCCGATTGTCCGCCAGGATGGCTCTGGCAATGGTGAGGAGCTGCTTCTGTCCCTGGGAAACGTTGCTGGCATCCTCGTTCAGCTCCATCTGGTAGCCGCCGGGAAGGGTCTGGATGAAATGATGGGCGTGGGCCGCTTTCGCGGCGGCAATGACCTCCTCATCCGTGGCATCCAGCCGGCCGTAGCGGATATTTTCCATGATGGTGCCTTTAAACAGCCAGGTATCCTGGAGCACCATGCCGAACAGCTCTCTCAGCCCGCTTCTGTTGAAATCCTTCACATTAACGCCGTCCACCAGGATCTGCCCGCTGTTTACATCGTAAAAACGCATGAGGAGCTTCACCATGGTGGTTTTCCCCGCCCCGGTAGGCCCCACGATGGCCACCATCTGGCCGGGCTTTACGGAGCAGTTGAAATTGTGGATGATGATCTTCTCCGGATCGTAACCAAAGGCCACGTTCCGGAATTCCACACTGCCCTGTATTTCCGACAGGTGTACCGGATTCTGCGCCCCCTGGTCTTCCTCCTCTTCCTCCAGAAATTCAAACACTCTCTCCGCGGCGGCCGCCGTGGACTGGAGCATATTGGATACCTGGGCCAGCTGGGTGACGGGCTGGGTAAAGTTGCGCACATACTGGATAAAGGCCTGAATGTCGCCCACGGTGATCCGCCCCTGTACGGCCAGAATGCTTCCCACCACAGCCACTGCCACGTATCCCAGATTGCCCACAAAGGTCATGATGGGCTGCATCAGGCCGGACAGGAACTGGGACTTCCAGGCGGAAGCATACAGGATTTCATTGGTCTCATGGAAGGTTTTCTCCACATCCGCTTCCTTATTATATGCTCTTACGATATTATGGCCACTGAAAACCTCCTCCACCTGGCCGTTGATCTCGCCCAGATATTTCTGCTGGGCCACGAAAAATTTCTGGGACTTTTTTACCACCACCATGATCAGCGCGGCTGAGATGGGCAGGATCACCAGTGCGATCAGGGTCATCAGAGGGCTGATGCCCAGCATCATAATCAGTACGCCCACCATGGTAGTGATGGAGGTGATTAACTGGGTGATGCTCTGGTTCAGGCTCATTCCCAGGGTATCCACATCGTTGGTGATGCGGGAAAGCACCTCGCCCACCGTTCTGCTCTCAAAGTATTTCATGGGCATCCGGTTGATTTTGGCGCAGATCTCACTGCGGAAGCGGTAGGACATTTTCTGGGAGATCCCTGTCATGATCAGCCCCTGGATAAAAGACAGGAGGGAGCTGAGCAGGTACAGGCCGAACAGCAGGAGCAGAATACGCCCCAGTCTGGCAAAATCGATGCCGCCCGTTCCCGAAACCTTGGAAACCAGGCCGTTAAAAAGCTCCGTGGTGGCCTGGCCGGATATTTTGGGCCCGATAATGTTAAACACAGTGCTTCCCACGGCAAAGAACAAAACTGCCAGGAAGGCGGGCCAATAGCCGCCCATATATCGGATCAGTTTTTTCAGCGTTCCCTTAAAATCCTTTGCCTTCTCGCCTGCCCCCATACCCGGGCCGTGGCCGTGTCTCATCGGTCTTCTATGGTTTTCACTCATGATGCACTGCCTCCTTTCAGTTCGGCTTCGGACAACTGGGAACGGGCGATTTCCTGGTAAGCCGGGCAGGATTCCAGAAGCTGCTCATGGGTTCCGATCCCGGCCACCCTTCCCTCCTCCAGCACAATGATCTGATCCGCATGAAGGATGGTGCTGATCCGCTGCGCCACGATGATCACCGCAGCCTGGGCGGTTTTTTCCCGCAGGGCACGGCGCAGGGCCACATCCGTTTTATAGTCCAGCGCGGAAAAGCTGTCGTCAAACAGGAGGATCTTCGGTTCCTTTGCGATGGCCCTTGCGATGGAAAGCCTCTGCTTCTGTCCCCCGGATACGTTGGTGCCGCCCTGGGCAATGGGGTCTGCATACCGCTCCGGCTTACTGTTGATGAATTCCTCCGCCTGAGCGATCCTGGCGGCCTCCTTCATCTGCTCCTCCGTGATCCAGTCTCCGCCAAAGCGGATGTTGGAAGCAATATCCCCGGAAAACAGGTTCCCCTTCTGGGGTACGAAGCCCAAAAGGCTCCTCAGCTTCTGCTGGGAAATCTCTCTGATATCCACTCCGTCGATCCTGATGCTTCCCTCTCTCACATCATAAAAGCGGGGAATCAGGTGGATCAGAGTGGATTTGCCGCAGCCGGTGCTTCCGATGATGGCCGTAGTCTCTCCCGGCCTGGCCGTAAAGCTGATGTGCTCCAGAGCGTCCTCGTCTGCGCCCTCGTAGCGGAAGGACACATCCTGAAAGCTCAGCTCGCCCCTCGCCTGTGCAAGCGCGGCGTCCTTCACATCAGGCGCATCGTGAATAGAGCTTTCCGTATCCAGCACCTCCTGGATCCTGTCCGCCGCCACGCCTGCACGGGGCAGCATTACGGAAATCATGGTGATCATCAGGAATGCCATCACGATCTGCATGGTATAAGTGATGAAAGCCATCATGTCGCCCACCTGCATGGTTCCCGCGTCGATGCCTTTTCCTCCGAACCACAGGATCAGAACCGTGATCCCGTTCATAATCAGCATCATGGCAGGCATCATGATCGTCATCACCCTGTTGGTGAAAAGCTGAGTCTTCATCAGGTCAGTATTGGCGCCGTCGAACCGCTTCTCCTCATACTCCTCGCGGCTGAACGCGCGGATCACCGGAACTCCGGTGAGAATCTCCCTCGCCACCAGGTTCAGGCGGTCCACCAGAGTCTGCATCTGTTTAAACCTGGGCATAGCAATCAGCATCAGCACCGTGACCAGAACGGAAATCGCAGCCACAGCCACGCCGATGATCCAGCCCAGCCCGGTCTTCGTACCTGCTACACGGATAATTCCGCCGATTCCGATGATGGGAGCATACAGCACCATACGCAGCAGCATCACCTCCACCATCTGCACCTGCTGGATGTCGTTGGTGCTCCTGGTGATCAGGGACGCGATGGAGAATTTGTTCAGCTCATTGCTGGAAAAGGAAACCACCTTCGTGAACACCCTTCCCCTCAGATCCATACCGATCCTCGCCGCCGTGCGGGAGGAAAGCAGGCCGGACAGGATGGCGGCCCCCATCATCAGAAGGGTGAGAAGAAGCATTTTGCCTCCCACGGTGAGCAGATACTCCATCTGAACCCGGTTCAGATCCATGCCCAGAGCCTGATATTCCGCTTTCACGAAAAGCACCGCCTTCTGGGTGATGATGGAACCACTCATCTCTCCCATTCCCTCCAGCGCCTTCTCCTGCAGGGACTGCAGCTTTTCCTCCGTTATCCCCTGGGCCGCCATGCTCTCCTTCAAATGGGGCAGATCCGCCGCCCCGCTCTCCCGGATCCCGCCAAGGATCACCATGGGCAGGCCAAAAGCCTCATCCAGCGCTTCAATGCTGTCCTGATCCGGGGCGTTTAATTCATATACTCCGTCCGTGAGCGTATAGGACGCCTCTGCCAGCTCCCTCTCCTCCTCCGACAGGAACAGGCTGAGATTGTCAAAGGTCTCCTCCCTCATCCTTTCCGGAACCGCATTACCGATCCCTCCCTGCTGAATGCCCACATCCACAATATCCGAGGTGTAGGAGGGAAGCGCCAGATCGCAGTACGCCTGGCCGATTAAAAGCAGAATGATGCACAAAACTGCCGCCTTGTGCTCACCCAGATGCTTAAATAACTTCCACATGCTGTCTCTCTCCTTTCCGGCTGATAATATTCAGACTATAAATATTCTTATTTACATTAATCAGCAGACTATGAGATATGATTATATGCTCTCTTTTTCCAGATTACAATTTCTTTTTTGGGAAAACTTTATAAAAAAATTGTAAAAATGGCTCTCCTCAGCTCTGCGCATATTCCGGAGATGCGTCCCGGTCCTCTTCCTCCACGCAGCGCCCTCCTTTCAGCCGTTTTTCCGCAGAAGGAAACGGCTTCCTCTCCTGCCTTCACAGCTCCCTTCTCCCATCCTCTCAAATCCCAGCTTCTCCAGCACCCGGCAGGAGGCTGCATTCCCCTCCGCCGCAAAGGCTTCCACAGCCGTAAATTCCAGCTCCTCAAAGCCATACCGCAGGATCGCCCGGCAGGCCTCCGACGCATAGCCCTTTCCCTGCGCCGGTTCTGCCACCGCAAAGCCCAGCTGCGGGTACTTTTCCCCCTCCTTCCAGGTAAAGCCCGCCTGGCCTATGCAGTTCCCGCTCCCCAGCTCCTCCAGAAGCCACAGCCCATATCCCCGGACTGCGTAAGCTCCTGCCGCATAGCTTATCAGCTTCTCCCGTTCCTCCTCCCGGTCAGGGGACGGGCCGTCCATATAGGTTCTCATCCCCTCGCCCGCATAGAGTACGTACAGACTGTCCAGATCCCGTTCCTCCATTTCTCTGACAAGCAGCCGTTCCGTCCGCACAATCTCCCAGGGAAGCCCCGTAAGACGGCGGTACACCCTGTCCAGATACGTACCGTCCAGTCCCTCCAGGGAAGCGGCGGCATAAGGATAGAGCGCCATGGGAAGCCCTGCGCTTTTCTCCGTCAGATACAGAAGCACAGGGCGCTCCTCCTCTCTCAGCGCCTGCGGGGTGTCGGTCAGATACAGAATGCCGGAGCTGTCGGATAACGCCCCCTGTAACGGCCCACGATTCGATTCCTCCTGCGGATTGGGCGCTTCACCCGCCCCTTCCGCAGCAGGCTCCTCCGCTCCTGCCCGTCCCTCCGGCCCTGTCCGAACCTCCAGTTCTATCCCATCCTGCTTCAGCCTCTCCCTCAGCCCGGAGGCTTCCCCTCGGTCCGCCCCGTTCCTATCTTCGATAAAAAAAATCACCTTCCGAATCACTTGCGCTTCCCCCTTTACGAAAACCGCTTCATGGGCTACAATAAAATTCACAACAATATCCGGCGGTAAAAAGGGGCTGTTGCAACGCTTCCCGTTTCCTTTTCACATCCGTGGCGAAGGATCCGCCAATTTTATTGTAATCAATTTCAAGCAGGAAAGGAATCAGTTTTTATGGCACAGAATCCGATTGTAACCATTACCATGGAAAACGGCGATGTAATTAAGGCAGAGCTCTATCCCGAGACTGCCCCCGTCTCCGTCAACAACTTTATCAGCCTGATCCGGAAAAATTTCTATGACGGCCTGATTTTCCACAGGGTCATCAGGGGCTTCATGATCCAGGGTGGAGATCCCGAGGGCACCGGAATGGGCGGCCCCGGCTACAGCATCAAGGGAGAATTTGCCCAGAACGGCGTACAGAATGATCTGAAGCACACGGAAGGCGTTCTTTCCATGGCCCGCTCCATGATGCCCGATTCCGCGGGAAGCCAGTTTTTTATTATGCACAAGACCTCTCCTCATCTGGACGGCGCATACGCCGCCTTCGGCAAGGTGATCGAGGGAATGGAAAATGTGAATAAGATCGCAGAGACCAGAACCGATTACTCCGACCGTCCGCTGGAGGATCAGCGCATTCAGACTATGACGGTGGAAACCTTCGGGGTGGAGTATCCGGAACCGGAGAAGCTGTAACCACAGCTTTTCCCTACCGTGCCCACACGACGCAAACAAATTTTTTACGAGGAGGAATACCTATGAAAATGCGTTATCTTTCCTTGTTCCTCTGCCTGTGCTGCGCGGCCCTCTTCACTGCCTGCGGCTCCAGGGCTGCCTCCCCTTCTGAAAACAGCGCTTCTGTGGAGGAAAGCGTCTCTGCCAGGCTTCCCGCTTCTGAGGAAGCAGCCGAAACCGCAGAAACCTCCTCCGCTTCATCTGACGAAATCGAAAGTATGGAATACGCTTATCCGTCAGAGGACGCCAAAGCCCAGCTATGGGAAAGCCCTCTCGGCTATTCTCTCATGTACCATCCTGAACGCTTTACCCTGGATGATACGGACGGTACAGACACTTTTACCTATCATACAGACGAACAATTAGACGGCCCCGTTTATCTCTCGGTTCAGTCCTACGATGATATGGACGCAGAGACACTGGCGGAGGGAATTGCCCTGCAGTCCGGAATGGATGATGTGAGCGTTGAAGATGCTTTGTTCGGAGCCGATTCTATCGAAACCAAAAGCGTCTATATTCAGAAGGAAAGCGATGGTCTCTCTCAGATTCAGGTATTCTATGCCATTCCTGCCCAAGAGACCACTCTTCTTCTGGAAATCTGCAGCTACGTTGGAGTTCCTGTACAGATCGACGGATTTCTGGAGGAAATGCTGGGAACCTTTACGCTCACCGCAAACTGAAGCTGAGAACTGCGAACAGGCTGAGCTTTGTAAACAGGCACAAGGCAGCCGCTCTATGTCAGACGTGACATGGGCGGCTGCCTTTCTCCTTTCCCTTGTTCATACCCTGTTCACATTTCTTTTAAAAAAATTTCATCCCACACCCCATATTTTTTCACTTCTTCTGTTTATACTGTATTTATCAGTTAAGCAGACAACCAATTTTAATAAATAGCTTTTTCATAATAATGCCAGGTAAGCAATTACCTGGCATCCTCCCTTTTCAGGGCATATTTCGCTGCTGTCCGCCGGCATTTCCGTGAACAGCAGCTTTTCTTTATCGACTGCTCTTTGCTCCAGCCGGATTCCTCTCCGTCCCGGCCAGGATCTTCACCGCCAGCTCCACGCTCCCCACGTTGTAGCCGCTGCTTGCATAGATCCCGTTTCCTTCCTCATCCACGGCCACCAGAAGCGGCAGCTTGTCGGGCGCCGTATACATCCTCCTGGCAAGCGGCTCCGCCTGCTCCAGCCCTGCGTCGAAAAGGAAACGGATCCGGGGATCCTGCTCCCGCAGCCTGGCCAGCAGGGGATATTCCATCGCTTCCCTCCCGGCAGTTACCAGGATCACCTGTATCTTCTCCTCCTCCGGTTTTCCTTCCCGTCCCCGGCCCATGCGTTCCAGCAGTTCGTTCAGCACATGCTCCGTGGGCTCCTGCCCGATCTCCAGAAAAGCCAGCAGGCTTCTTCGTCGGGAAAAAAGCTCACTGGAGGAAACCTCTTCTCCCCTCTCGTCCCTCAGGGAAAATGCAGGCAGGCGGCTGCACACCAGCATGTCCGCCAGGCCGGCCTTATGCAGGCTCATTTCGATCCGGCGCTCCTCCCCTTTTTTCAGTGTAAAAAACGTTTCCCGAACGTACTGGTTTCCGTTTGGCATACGGCTGCTGATAATCAGGCGATAAGCTCCGGGAGCAGGATGCAGGGTCAGGCTGCCCTGCTGCGGGCGGATCCCCTGGAAATTCAGCGTCTCATAGTCCGTTCCGTTCCAGCGGCCCAGCGTCCAGGTCTGGTAATAGATCCAGTCCTTTTCCTCCTTCATGTCCAGGATCAGCTTCGCAGGTCTCTCAGGCGCGTCAGCCCTCTCAGAACCGTCCCTGTTCGATTTCGATACGCAGATCCAGATGGAACGGCAGTCCCCGCCGGGTGCACCGCTCTCCGTCCCTCCATTCTCACTGTCAAAGCTGATCTCACCTCTGCCCCATACCTTTTCCTCCGGCAGGCCGCTGTGCAGATCGTATTCCAGATATTCCGCCTCTCCCGTCACCGGATTCAGGCGCGCGGGAATCCCCAGGCTTCTGCATATCGCGGCGAAAAGAACCCTCTTTCCTTCTGCCCCGCCCCAGCGGCCGCAAAGAACCGCTGCAGGGGAGGGAAGCAGAGTCTCGTAGTCCTCCTCCGGGGCAAAACGAATCTGCGCCCTGATCCAGTCCCAGATGCGCTCCGGTCTGTCGCAGAAGCTTTGCCGCCAAAAGCCTTCCCGGAAGCCTGAAACCTCCTGATCCGGCTCCCCCTTCCCTTTTTCTTCCCCGGCAAAAAAAGCATCTATCTCCTGCCTGTAGGCCGTCAGCTCCTCCCGGTCAATGCGCGGGTTCAGGCAGTATCTCACATAGTCCGCCCGGCAGGGCCTCCCCCACACCACCTCGCCCTTCTCATTTCTTCCCAGACGGATATGCTCCTGCCGGGAAGCAGAATGGCTCACATGCTGCTCCAGATCCCGGGCGCGAAGGTCACGGAAATCCTTATCCGACAGCACGGAAAGCAGCTCCAGGCGCTCCCTCTGCCAGTCATTCCCGGAAAGAAACCTGCCGGTCTCCTCCCAGCTGCATCCCGCCTTTTCCCGGATGATTCGTTCCGCTCCTCTCCGTGCCTTTTCCCGCATGGCCACATGTCCCCGGTCAGCAGGAAACGGAGCTGAAACCAGAAGCCTTTCCGCCTCCGCTCTCAGCACCCTCAACCTGCGTCCATGCTCCTCCAGCTTCTTGCCGCGCCTGTCGTTCGCTTCCTTCAGCCGCTTCCTCCCCCGCTCCTTCTGCGCCCTGTCCGGGACGGGCCAGGGCGCAGGGCGGTCGGCCGGAGCTTCCACACAGAAAAAGCCCCTGTCCGCCTCCTGATCCTGCAAAGCCGCCTCTGCCGTCCCTGCATCCTTCAGGCTGATACACACCTGCGTCTCATCTTTTCCGCACAGCCTCCAGCCCGTCCTGCCGTCCTTCTGCGCCTTCAGGAGAAAATCTCCCAGCCCGATCCGTATCTCTACCAAGCCCTGTTCATCCGTTTCCAGCCAGGCGGCGGAGGCCCACTCCGCCATGTTCAGGATCTGAACGGCCACCCTGACGCCGGAAACGGGTTCTCCCATTTCATCGCAGACGCGGATCTTTACCCGGCGCACACGGGTGTAGTGCTCCGTCACGTTCACGAACCTGGCGCATCCGTCCCGCCCCACTTCCTGCTCCTCCGTGTCCAGCCCATAGGGAAGAAAAGTCCTGGCATACACCAGCAATGCCCTTGTGGCCGCATTGGTAAACCAGCCCCGATCCAGCATTTCCTCCGGCTCACAGGCCCCAAGGAAATGCCATTTTCCGTCCACATAGACCTCCGCCCAGGCATGATTATCGTCACAGTGCGACCAGCGCGGCACGTATACCTGCCGGGCGGCAATCCCCACGCTGCGCAGGACCGTCACCAGAAAGGTGGATTCCTCCCCGCACCTGCCGCTGCCGGAACAATACACGGACAGGGCTGACTGGGTGCGCAGATCCGTGGATTCGTAAGAGGCCTGGGAAGCGCACCAGTAATTGATCTCCAGGACGGCACGCTCCACGCACTCTGCCAGAGAAAGGGCGGACGCAGCTGTTTGGGCGGCGTTTCCTGAACCGGCCGTGTCTGTGTCTGTCAGAGCCGGTCCGCCTGAGCCTGCCGTATCTGTGTCTGTCAGAGCCGCCCCTTCCGTGCCTGCCGCACTCTCCGGCAGTTCCTCTGAACAGCCTCCCGCCCATTCCCGTATGAGCGGCATTACCTCATGACAGAAAAAAGCCCGGCAGTCCACAACAGCCTCCGAGTTGATCCGGTAATAGGCCACATGCTGCAGATAAATATCCTCCGGAAGCCTGCGGCACCATTCCACCTGTTTCCTCAGCCACACTGCATGGGAAGCAAATTTTCGCAGCAGCGCAAAGTCGTACTGAAAAGCATCCGACAGCGGCATGCTTCCATAATAGCACTGCAGCAGCACCCGCTCCTCTGCATTCACCTCCTTCATCGCCTCCTGTATCTGTATTCCCTTATTTCCCAGAAGGGGCAGCCTTCTGTGAAAAGCCGCCCCCGCATATTGGATCAATTTGTCCGAAAAAATCACTCTCTGCACTCCTCCCCCACACGCTTCACAAATTCTTCCATCGTCCGGCTTCCCAGGTCGCCCTCATCCCTGCTCCTCACGGAAACCGTGTTTTCCTCCATTTCCTTCTGGCCCACGATCAGCATATACGGAATCTTTTCCATCTGAGCGCCCCTGATCTTGTAGCCGATCTTCTCATCCCGTCTGTCCATCTCACAGCGGATGCCCGCCGCCTTCAAAGCAGCCAGCACCTCCTCCCCATAGCCGAAAAATTTCTCGGAGATGGGAAGCACCTTTACCTGTACAGGCGCAAGCCACACGGGGAATTTACCCGCATAATGCTCGATCAGAATGCCGATGAAACGCTCGATGGAACCGAACACCACCCGATGGATCATGATGGGGCGGTGCTTCTCTCCGTCCGCTCCCATATACTCCGCCTCAAAGCGCAAGGGAAGCTGGAAATCCAGCTGGATCGTGCCGCACTGCCAGGTTCTGCCCAGGGAATCCTGGAGGTGGAAGTCGATTTTGGGACCGTAGAACGCTCCGTCCCCCTCGTTCACCACATACTCCGTTCCCGTCTCCTCCAAGGCTCTGCGCAGCCCCTCCGTGGCCATCTCCCAGTCCTCATCGCTTCCGATGCTGTCCTCCGGCCTGGTGGAAAGCTCCACATGATAGGGGAAGCCGAATCTGCCGTACACCTCATGGATCAGGCGCATCACGCCCTTGATTTCATCCGTGATCTGTTCCTGGGTCATGAAAATATGGGCGTCGTCCTGGGTAAAGCAGCGCACCCGCATCAGGCCGTGCATCTGGCCGGATTTCTCGTGACGGTGCACCAGTCCCAGCTCACCGATGCGCAGAGGCAGATCCCGGTAGGAGCGGGCCTGGGATTTGTATACCAGCATACCGCCGGGACAGTTCATGGGCTTGATGGCATAGTCCTCCTCGTCGATGGTGGTGGTATACATGTTTTCCCTGTAATGCTCCCAATGCCCGGAGGTCTCCCACAGCTTCCGGCTCAGGATGATGGGTGTGGAGATCTCCTGATACCCTTCCCGCTCATGCAGCCGTCTCCAGTAATCGATGAGCAGGTTTTTCAGCACCATTCCCCTGGGCAGGAAGAACGGAAAGCCCGGCCCCTCCTCCATGAGAGTGAAAAGCCCCAGCTCCTTTCCCAGCTTCCGATGATCCCGTCTCTTTGCCTCCTCGATGCGCTCCACGTACTGGGCCAGCTCCTCCTTCGTGGGAAAAGAAGTGCCGTAGATTCTGGTAAGCATCCTGTTCTTCTCACTGCCTCTCCAGTATGCTCCGGCCAGGCTGGTGAGCTTAAACGCCTTCACGTACCCGGTATGGGCCAGATGAGGCCCGGCGCACAGATCCACAAAATCCCCCTGCTTATAAAAGCTGATCACCGCATCCTCCGGCAGATCCCGGATCAGCTCCACCTTGTAGTCCTCTCCCCTGTTCTCCATCAGTTCAATGGCCTCCTGCCTGGGCAGAGTGAAGCGCTCCAGGCGCAGACGCTCCTTCACGATCCGCTTCATTTCTTTCTCGATGGCCGCAAAATCATCGCTGGAAATAGGGCTTGCAAACTCAAAATCATAGTAAAAACCATCCTCAATGGCAGGCCCGATGGCAAGCTTCGCATCAGGATACAGCTTTTTCACCGCCTGTGCCAGGATGTGGGAGGTGGTGTGGCGAAACGTCCTTGCACCCTCCTCCTGAACAAAATCCAGTTCTCCTCTTTCTCCGTTTTTCAGAATAACTTCCATATCTTCCTCCATTCCGCCGCAGACGGCTTAAAGCTGCCGGCCTGGCCACCTCAGATTCCTGCTGTTTAAGGCGTCAGACACAGTCCCAGGTAAACAGAAACTAAAAAGCACCCCCGGAAGGACCGCAGATATACTGCAATTCTTCTAAGGGTGCATTCACTTTTTTATGGGGTATGCACGGTTCCACCTTAACTTTTCACTTCAGACTCTTTCAAGCCCTAATCCTTAACGCGGATAAACGTCCATATTTATGGAAGCGCTGTACATAAGGAACCGCCCTGTCTCAGACAGGCCTTCCCGGCAGGCGTCATGCGCCGGCCTGCGCATCCTTTTCATATGGAGGCTCCGGAATGGTTTCCACTTCCCACGCCGCAGAGGACTTCCACCAAATGTCCTCCTCTCTGTCCGCGCCGTACCTTAGAAGCTGCTTTTTCCTTCATTGCCTTTCTTTTATTCCTGCCGGCAGCAAGCCAGTCAGCCATATCTGCATGGATATTGGCGGCTGCCGCAAGGTTCAAACGCCTGCCGCTCTGCAGCGGGGTGTTTCACTGACTGTATCCTACCACCGCTGCGGCGCAGAAGTCAAGCCTTTTATGGCAGCAGCTCAGCTGCTACGCCGTTTCTTCCGGCTCCGTCAGCGCCCTCTCATACCGTTCCAGAATCATGCTCTGGATGTTCTCCCTGGTGGACTGATTGATGGGATGAGCAATATCCCTGTACTCACCGTCCGCCGCCTTCTTGCTGGGCATTGCAATGAACAGCCCCTTCTCTCCTTCGATCACCTTAATATCGTGCACCACGAACTCATCGTCTATGGTAATCGACACAATGGCCTTCATCTTGCCCTCCTTGGTGATTTTCCGTACCCGCACATCTGTTATCCTCATGTAACCTGCCTCCCTCTTATCCTTCAAATGCCGTATCTTGCATTTTTCTCCACCACGATCTTGATTCCGTCCTCCCCCTTATAATAGGTGTTGGCTCTGATCGTATCCCTGCTCTCCACGATGCAGTTCTCGATATGGGAATTATCACCAATATAGACGTCATTTAAAATGATGGAGTTCTTAATATAGCAGTTGTTTCCGATGTAGGATTTCTTGAAAATAACGGAATCCTCCACCGTCCCGTTGACGATACATCCGCTGGAGATCAGGCTGTTGCTCACCTGAGCGCCCACGTTGTACTTGGCGGGTGGAAGGTCATCCACCTTGGAATAAATATCCGGGTACTGCCGGAAGAAATAATTCCTGATCTCCGGCTTCAAAAAGTCCATATTCGTCTCGTAGTAGTCCTCCACGGAGGCGATGTTACGCCAGTATTCCTTGATCTTATAGCCGTACATCCTCTTCTGGTTCTTGTAGCGGATCAGGATGTCCTTCACGAAATCGTAGCGGTCCTCCTGGGCGCAGCGCTCGATCATCTCGATCAGGAGACGGCGGCGGATCACGTAGATACCGCAGGAAATAGTGCTGCTTCTGGCCACCACAGGCTTCTCCTCAAACTCCTCGATCCTGCATTCCTCATTCATCTTCAGGATACCGTAACGCTCCACATTGGCGGCGGCAGGCATGTCCCTGCAGACGATGGTTACATCCGCCTTTCTCTCTATGTGATATTCCAGAACCTTGTTGTAGTCCATCTTGTACACGCAGTCCCCGGAGGCGATCACCACGTAGGGCTCGTGGCTGCTCTTTAAGAAGGAAAGGTTCTGGTACATAGCGTCCGCCGTTCCCCGATACCAGAAGCTGTTGTCTGCCGTCACGGTAGGAGTAAACACATACAGGCCGCCCTGCTTGCGCCCGAAATCCCACCACTTGGAGGAATTGAGATGTTCGTTCAGGCTCCTGGCGTTGTACTGGATAAACACGCCCACCTTCTGGATATGGGAGTTGGTCATATTGCTCAGCGCAAAGTCGATGCTTCGGTAGCTGCCTGCGATTGGCATGGCTCCGATCGCCCTTTTCTGAGCCAGCTCCCTCATTCTCCGGCTGCTGCCTCCCGCTAAAATAATTCCTATCGCTCTCACTTTTCTCCACCTGCCTTAATCAAAGATTTGCCGCCTGCAAGAGCTGCATCACTGTAATCGGAAAGGGAAGTCTCTCCGAAAATCACCGTATTTTTACCGATAACTACATCGTCAGGAATCACGCTGTGCTCGCCCACCGTAACGATTCCGCTGTTGTAGATATGGGGGGCCAGATCGTTCTCTGCTTCCTCTCCCACTCCCATCCTTACAGCATTTCCCACCCGCACATTCTCGGCGATGATGGCCTTGTCCAGCTCACAGCCGTCGCCCACCTGGGTGTTGTTCATGATAATGGAATCCCGTACCACCGTATCCTTTCCGATGGTTACGCCGCAGCCGATCACAGAATTGTACACTTTTCCGTAAATCTCGCTCCCCTCGCCCACGATGCTCCTCTCGATGAGACCGTCTGCGGACACGTACTGGGGAGGAAGGATCTCGCTCTTGGTATAAATCTTCCAGTATTCCTCGTACAGGTTGAATTCGGGAACAATATCGCTCAGCTCCATGTTGGCTTCCCAGTAGGAATTCAGAGTTCCCACATCCTTCCAGTAGCCGTTGAATTCATAGGCGTACATGGGCGCGCCTTTCTCATGGCAGTAGGGGATGACATGCTTTCCAAAATCCAGATTGGGCTGGGATGCCTTGGCGATCAGCGCTTCCTTCAGCGTCCTCCAGTTGAAAATATAGATTCCCATGGAAGCCAGATTGCTCCTGGGATTCGCAGGCTTCTCCTCAAAATCGGTGATCCTTCCGCTCTCATCCGTGATCATGATGCCGAACCGCTTTGCCTCCTCCATGGGTACGGGCATAACGGCGATGGTGCACTCCGCACCGTTCTGCTTGTGGTAATCCAGCATCACCTCGTAGTCCATCTTGTAGATGTGGTCGCCGGAAAGGATCAGTATGTAGTCGGGATTGTAGCTGTCCATGTAGTCGATATTCTGATAAATAGCGTTAGCCGTCCCGGTATACCACTCACTGTTCTCTATCTTCTCATAGGGGGGGAGCACCGTCACGCCTCCGATATTCCTGTCCAGATCCCAGGGAATACCGATCCCGATGTGGGTATTCAGACGCAGCGGCTGGTACTGGGTCAATACGCCCACCGTGTCCACGCCCGAATTGATACAGTTGCTCAGGGGGAAATCAATGATCCTGTATTTCCCGCCAAAGGACACCGCAGGCTTCGCAACCTTGGAAGTCAGAACGCCCAGTCTGCTTCCCTGGCCGCCTGCCAGCAGCATAGCGATCATTTCTTTTTTAACCATGTCATCACCTCATTTTTCCGTACCGCCCGGCACACTGTTCCATGCAGGAAACATAGTAAGATTATAGCATATTCCACCGCAAAAGTGAATAATAACTTACAATTTTTTCCGGTTTACGGTTATAAATTTAGTAGATATTTTACATATTTCCTAATACTATACTACATGTGTTATGTACTTTCAATAATGTAAGGGGCGCTTTTCCCCGACATCTTTTTCATATTTTCTACAAAATTCGCGTAAGGAGGGGCTTGGATTCCCGAGAGGACTCTGCGGCCGCCTGCCTCTCCGGAACCCGGCTGTGGCAGGCGGCCGCAAATTTCTGTTGGTTTTTTCCTTTTATGTGCGTATAATAGGTTCATAGGAAAAACGTCCGGCCAAAATTGCGGGAGTGCGGAGCACGGAACAATTCGCCAGGCAGCTTTTGACCCCTGCATCATTTCTTATTCTTATATCAGGAGGAGCAGGCAGTTGTCATTGGCCGCCGCGTCTGGGGCGTAACTGTAAATTTTCATAAAAATAATTTATAAAAGGCAGGTTATCTATATGTATCAGGTAGATTTTCAGAAGCCGGTTCATGTTTATTTTATTGGGATCGGCGGGATCAGTATGAGCGGTCTGGCGGAGATCCTTCTGGCGGAGGGCTTTCGGATTTCAGGATCTGATGCCAGGCGTTCCCCTCTTACCAGTCTGCTGGAGGAGCGGGGGGCTGTGGTGCATTATGGGCAGAGAAGGGAGAATATCGGCGGGGATATTGATGTTGCGGTGTATACGGCGGCCATCCATCCAGATAATCCGGAGTACGCGCGTGTGCAGGAGCTGGGGATCCCCTGTCTGTCCAGGGCGCAGCTTCTGGGGCAGATGATGCGAAATTACGAGACGCCCATCGCCGTCAGCGGCACACATGGAAAGACGACCACCACCTCCATGATTTCTCAGATCCTTCTGGATGCGGACACGGATCCTACCATTTCGGTGGGGGGGATCCTGAAGGCGATCCACGGAAATATCCGTGTGGGCGGGTCGGGACTGTTCGTGACGGAGGCCTGCGAGTATACCAACAGCTTTCTCAGCTTTTTCCCCCGGATCGGACTGATCCTGAATGTGGAGGAGGATCATCTGGACTTCTTCCGTGATCTGGAGGATATTCGCTGCTCCTTCCGGCGGTTTGCCGGGCTTCTTCCGGATGACGGACTTCTTATTATTAACGGAGGCATTGAAAGGCGGGAGGAGCTGACCCGGGGGCTGGCCTGTCCTGTGGTGACCTTCGGTCTGTCGGAGAGGGAGGATTACCACTGCACGGGAATCTCCTATGATGAAAACGGCTGCCCCTCCTTCCTTCTGCATTGCCCGGACGGGAAGCAGATTCCCGTGCATCTGTCCGTGCCGGGAGAACACAACATTCTGAACGCTCTGGCCTCTCTGGCTCTGGCAGACAGACTGGGACTGGACATGGCTGCGGCGGCGGCATCCCTTGGGGCTTTCCACGGCACAGACCGCCGTTTTGAGTATAAGGGGGTGAAAAACGGCTTCACCATCATTGACGATTACGCCCACCATCCCACGGAGATTTCGGCCACGCTGCGGGCAGCGGCCCATTATCCCCACAAACGGCTGTGGTGCGTTTTTCAGCCCCATACCTATACCAGGACGAAGGCTTTCCTGGCCGATTTTGCCAGGGCTCTTTCTCTGGCTGACAAGGTGATCCTGGCCGACATTTACGCCGCCAGGGAAACCGACACGCTGGGAATCAGCTCCCTCGATCTGAAGAAAGAGATCGAAAAACTAGGGAAAGACTGCGCATATTTTCCCACATTTGAGGAAATCGAAGGCTTTATCCTGCAAAATTGTTCCACAGGTGACCTGTTGATAACTATGGGAGCCGGAGACGTGGTAAATATTGGGGCAGACCTTCTCAGAGAATAGTTATCCACAATATCCACATTTTTCATGTGTATGAATGATGTGGATATTTTTTATCCACAATGGCGTAATATCGAACCTTTTTTGCTCCATCCACATTTTCCACAATATCCACATTTGCCCACAAATCCAGTGTTTACGGGCTTTTTAGGCAAAATGACGGTTTCTTTTTCAGGGGCTGTATGATATAATTCACTTGCTTAATTACGGATGACAGAAGAAAAAGCAGGTGAAAGCATGGGCAGTCTTAGGATTTATGAGGATACCGGAGCGGAGGCCACCATCGTGTCCAACCGCTTTATAGACGAGTATATGGCAGAAGCCAACGACGCACAGCTGAAGGTGTATCTCTACCTTCTGCGCATGCGCGGCGAGGGAAGGGGCTGCGACATATCCTGTATTGCAGATACCTTTAACCACACAGAAAAGGAAGTGATGCGGGCCCTCCAGTACTGGGAGAAGTGCCGGGTGCTTTCTCTGGAATATGCCCCCGACCACACGCTCTCCGGCGTCCGCCTTCTGGATCTGAACGGCCGGGAGGATAGAAGCGGGCAGAGGGATTCCTCCATCGGGAAATCAGAGCAGGCCTCCTCAGGACAGGGGAGTGTCTCCATGTCCGCATATGGCGTACACCCCCAGGCTTCCCCGGTCTCCCATCCTTCTGAAGCGGCTGCGGACAGAATGCCGGGGAAGCAGGCAGAGTCCTCTGCCCGGAAGGCAAAGGCTCCCGATCCTTTCGCCAAGCCTTCCTATACGCTGGACGAGCTGAAGGCGTTCCAGGAGCAGGATTCTACGGCCCAGCTTCTTTTCATCGCGGAACAGTATCTGGGCAGGACGCTCTCCGCCTCGGATATGAAGTCCATGCTTTTCTTTTCGGATAAGCTGCACTTCTCCTTCGACCTGATCGACTATCTGCTCCAGTACTGTGTGGAGCGGGGCAAGAAGGATTTCCGGTATATGGAGAAGGTGGCTGTCAGCTGGGCAGAGGCCAATGTAACCACCCCGGCGGAGGCGGAAAGCCAGGCCAGCCGCTACGACAGGACCGTCTACACCATCATGAACGCCCTGGGCAAGAACAACGCGCCCACCAGGCGGGAGGCGGAATTTATCCGCCGGTGGCGGGAGGAGTACGGCTTTGAACCTTCCCTGATCCTTGAGGCCTGCGACCGCACCGTGCTGGCCACAGACCGGCATCGCTTCGAGTATGCCGACAAGATCCTCTCCTCCTGGAGGGATGCAGGCGTCCACCATCTGGCAGACATTGACCGTCTGGATGAAAGCTACCAGAAGGAGCGTCCGGCCAGACAGGCTCCGGTGCGTGCAGTGGACAAGTATAACCGTTTCATGCAGAACAGCTATGACTACGAGGCTCTGGAGCAGGAGCTTCTCAGCCGTTGATCCCGCTCCCGCGGGGCGTTTGGTCCGAACCGTGCGCCCGCCGGCCCGTCAGCTGCCCGGCGGGCGCACGCTGAACTGCTATTTCTGAGTAAAAAAAGGAGACTGCCGTGGCTTTGACCAATACCCAATACAACACCATCATGAGGCTGTACGAGCAGCGGCAGACAAGGAACCGGCACCGCCGGGAGGAACGGCTGCATTATGTCTATACCAATGTGAGCGGTTATCAGAAGCTGGATGAGTCCGTTGCCTCCCTGTCCGTCTCCCAGGGCAAGAAGATGCTGAACGGAGATCCGGACGCCCTCACCGTACTGAAGGAGCAGCTTCGCCGGGTATCCGCAGACAAGAAGCGCCTTCTGAAGGAGGCCGGGCTGCCCGACGATTATCTGGAGCCGCTCTACGACTGCCCGGACTGCCGCGATACCGGATACGTGGACGGCAGAAAATGCCACTGCTTCCGCCAGGCCGAGATCGCCATGCTCTATCAGCAGTCCAATCTGAAGGGCGTTCTGGAAAGGGAAAATTTTGACACCCTTTCCTTCGACTACTGTACGGATGAGAACCGGGCTTCCTTCCAGGCCGCAGTGGAGCGGTGCAGACGCTTTGCCGCCTCCTTCGGACAGGCCCCCCAGAACCTGTTCCTGTACGGAACGGTGGGAACCGGTAAAACCTTCTTAAGCAACTGTATTGCCAGAGAGGTGCTCAACAGCGGTCATTCCGTGATCTACTTCAGCGCCTCCACCCTTTTCGATACCCTTGCCCGCAATGCCTTTGACTATAAGAACCAGGAAAACCTGGATTACTTATACAATGATCTGAAAAGCTGTGACCTTCTGGTCATCGACGATCTGGGGACGGAGCAGAACACGCCTTTTTCACTGGCCCATCTGTTCACCTGCCTGAATGAGCGCATCATCCGTGGGAAATCCATGATCATTTCCACCAATCTTTCCCTTCCGGAGCTGAAGGAGCGCTATCAGGACAGACTGTTTTCCCGTATCACCAGCAGCTTCGATTTCTGTAAGCTCACAGGCCCCGATGTACGTATCCAAATCAAACGATCAGCACACAGAAAGTGAGGAATCTCCCATGGCGGAAGAAAAACGTAATCTGGAAACGATCCCTGTCGGATCACTGGGCATCATTGCTCTGGAAAGCTGCAAATCCCTGGGCGAGCAGGTAGACCACTACCTGGTAAAATGGCGCCGCGAAAGAGAGAACGAGCACAAGAAGAGCCTTGCCTTCTCCGGCTATCAGCGGGATTCCTATCTGCTGAGCACCAAGGTGCCCCGTTTCGGCACAGGCGAAGGAAAGGGCATGATCCTGGAGTCTGTCCGCGGCATGGACCTTTATCTCCTGGTGGACGTGGTGAACAACAGCCTCACCTACTCCCTCTGCGGCCACGAGAACCACATGTCCCCTGACGATCATTTCCAGGATCTGAAGCGCATCATTTCCGCAGTGGGCGGAAAAGCAAGAAGGATCAATGTGATCATGCCCTTCCTGTACGAGAGCAGACAGCACAAGCGCACCAGCCGGGAGTCCCTGGACTGCGCCATTGCCCTGCAGGAGCTGGTGAAGATGGGTGTGGACAATATCATCACCTTCGACGCCCATGATCCCAGAGTACAGAATGCTATTCCCCTGCACGGCTTTGAGACGGTGCAGGCTGCGTACCAGTTCATCAAGAACCTGCTGCGCAATCAGAAGGATCTGGAAATCGACTCCGACCACATGATGGTGATCAGCCCGGATGAGGGCGGCATGAGCCGTGCCATCTATATCGCCAATGTGCTTGGCCTTGATATGGGCATGTTCTACAAGAGACGGGATTACACCCGCATCGTAAACGGCCGCAACCCCATCGTAGCCCACGAATTCCTTGGCTCTGATGTTGCCGGAAAGGACATGATCATCATAGACGATATGATTTCCTCCGGTGAAAGTGTGCTGGAGGTTGCCGCCGCCCTGAAAAAGAGAAAAGCACGCAAGATCTTCATCTGCGCCACCTTTGGCCTGTTCACCAACGGACTGGCCGGCTTTGACCAGGCCTACAAGGACGGAACCATCGACCGGGTGCTTACCACCAACCTGATCTACCAGACTCCCGAGCTTCTGGAGAGGGAGTGGTACATCAACTGCAACATGAGCAAATACGTGGCTTACCTGATCGACACCCTGAACCACGACACCTCCATCAGCGATCTTCTGAATCCCAATGACAAGATCCAGAAGGTGCTGGCGAAGTATCGGGAGAAAAAGTAAAGAAAAGCGGAAAGAAGCTGCTGCTCAATTAGATCATTTATCTACTTTTGCAGCAGCCCTTTTTTATTCAAATGTAAAATGCCGGATAAAGCGGAGCAGGCTGTGCCCCGGGATTTCTTTTTAACATAAAAGGCCGCTGTCCACCGGCAGTCCGGTAAACAGCAGCCTGAAAAACACGCCTTCCTTATCCCCGCTCCAGAATCAAAAGATCCCAGGGCCCGATCTCCAGCTTCTCCCCCTGCTTCACCGCCCTGCCGGACAACAGCTCCACGCCGTCACCAGGACAGCCGCAGATCTGAGGCTGTCTGGAATAGTTGAAAAGATAGGTAACTACCGCACCCTTTTCATTCTTCCCCTCCCGGATCACCAGAGGGAAATCGTACTCCTGCTTCCAGCTCCACAGCCCTCTTTCCTTCCAAATGCTGTCGATCAGAGCCTTCAGCCATGCAGGCGAGGTCATGCAGCCCAGATAGATGCACGTTCCCTTTCCGTAAGAATGGCGGGTGGCCGCCGCATACTTCTTCCAGGCGTAATGGTCATAGGAGGCGATCACCTCTGCCATCTCTGCCTCCTCCGGCTCCAGCAGCTCCATGAAAAGGCGTACCTTCCGCTCCTGCTCCTCCAGGTCAAAGCCGTCCCCGGTCAGCCCGGTATCCACGGGAACCGTAAATTCATGATAATGAACGCCAAAGGCAAACCGCAGGAGATGGGGCTGCACATCGTGCCATACCTTCACATTTTCGTTGGTGAAGGCCGACTTAAAGGTGGCCACCACACAGCCGCCCTGCTCCGCAAAGCTGCGGATACGCTCCAGGCATTCCTCCGGCGCGCTGTAAAGGGCGGGAACGAACAACACGTCATAGCCGGACAGCTCCGTTTCCCGGTCGCTGACAAAATCGCACTCTATGTTCCTTTCATATAAAGCGTCAAAGATCCAGCGCACCACATCGTTGTAATCCATCCCGCCTTCCGCTCCGGCAGGGAAGGGGAACCATTTCAGGGCTGTGAGGGAGGCGTTGCTCACCATGATGGCCGCCCGGTTTTCTTTTTTCAGATGAATCAGGCTGGGGCTTAAGCGGGCGAACTCTCCGCCGATCCGGCAGGCCTCCCGGTACACCGCATTCTCCGCAAAATCATGGCTCAGGATGCCCTTCCAGTAGGTTTCGCAGGCATTGTGGATGGAATGCCAGTGCCAGTACATCACCGAATCCGCGCCGTTTGCCACATGGCTGTAGGCCTGCAGGCGGAGCTGTCCCTCATAGGGCGTCCACTCGGGAAAGCCCTGGGCCTCCGTCTCGATCACCAGGTAGTTGTCCTTTTTCAGGGAGCGGGTCAGGCTGCCGCAGAAGGCGATTTCCTTTCCCGTCAGCTTATCCTGGGAAGGGTGGTAAATGTCGCAGCCTGCCACTGTAAGGGCTTCCGCAGCCCCGTAGTGATCCACGTCCGGCTGCACCCCAAAGGAATGGCCCTTCCAGCCGAAATCAAAATTGTGGGTGATGAACTGATCCGGCCGGGCGTATTCCTTTACGATCTGGGACTGACGCATCAGGAAATCCGTAACCTGCTGCCTCTGGAACTCCTCAAAGGCACAGCCCAGGCTTCCGTTGATGGTTCCCACAACGCTGGGAAATTCCTCCCAGGAATTGATGCGGTTGCTCCAGTAGGCCAGGCCGAAATCCGCGTTCAGCCGCTCCAGATCCCCCTCATATTTTTTGCGCATATGGCGCACGAAAAGCTGCTGCACATTTTCGCTGCTGGTTCCGAAATGCTTGGTCTCGTTGTCCAGCTGGAAGCCGATCACGCAGGAATAGCCCTGCACCACCTCCATCAGCCTGCGGATGATCCGCTCCGCGAAGAAACGGTAGGCCGGGTGGGTAATGTCCATGATCTGCCTGGCCCCGTAGGGACGCCGTCCGCTCCGATCCGTCACCATCACCTCCGGGTAGGCTTTGGCCATCCACGCGGGAATGGCATAGGTGGGCGTCCCCACGATCACAGAAAGCCCCTCCCTCTCGCAGGCGTCCAGCACCCTGGTCACATGGGAAAAGTCAAAAACCCCTTCCTCCGGCTCCTCCGTGCTCCAGGTGGATTCTGCAATGCGGATCACATTGATCCCCGCTTTTTTCATCATGGCAATGTCCTGCTCCAGCCGCTCGCAGGGCATGTACTCGTCGTAATAGGCTGCTCCGTACAATAGATGGTTCATTTCCTCCTCCTTGCCGGAACGTTTTCGCTCCGGGCTCCATTTGATCTGTTTTCCCCTCCGCTTCCGTGAATTCTGTCACAGCCCGCACAGAAGCTATGGTTACCACGATTGTACAATATTTTTCCAGGATCCGGTAGTATCTTATTAAGCTCATGCCGCCTTTCCGTGCAAACCTTTGGCTTAGCCGTTGCAAATCACCAATTTCTATGCTATACTAACCCACGTTAAAAACCCAAAAATCAGGTTTTTACGGGGCTTTCCGCCGATTCCCGGCGTAAAATGAATCGTGTGTTCGGAACCTTCCACACGTAAAACAAAACTAAAGGAGATCTGAAAAATGAAGAAAAAAAACATCCATCTGCTCACCCAGGCGGCTATGATCGCCGCCCTCTATGTGGTGCTCACCTTCGTGGCGAATGCCTTCGGACTTGCCAACTACGCGGTTCAGGTCCGTTTCTCTGAGGCTCTCACCATCCTGCCTTATTTCACCGCCGCCGGGATACCCGGACTTTTTATCGGCTGCCTGATCAGCAATGTGCTCACGGGCTGTGCTCTGCCGGATATTGTGTTTGGCTCTCTGGCCACCCTGATCGGGGCTGTGGGAACCTATAAGCTGAGATCCTTCAAGTGGCTGGCTCCGCTTCCTCCCATTGCCGCCAATGCGGTAATCGTGCCTCTGGTGTTAAAATACGCCTACGGGATCGAGCCGCTGTGGTTTTCCTTCGTCACCGTAACCGCCGGGGAGCTGATTTCCTGCGGTCTGCTGGGTATGCTGCTCCTTCTGGCCCTGGACAAGTACCGCTCCCGGCTTTTTGGCTGACCGGCTGAGGGAGCGTTTGAAACGCTTCCCACGGCGCTTTCATTTTTTTAAGGCAGGCCTCTGACAGCGTTTCGTGCCAGAGGCCTGCCTTTTATCAGCTTCCTTTTATGATCTGCTTTCTATCGGCCGTCTTACTGCCGTCCGCCTACTTCTGTCTCACATAAGAAAGAAATACGTTCCCGTTCTCCTCAAACCATTCCGCCGCATCGTTCATTCCCATCTTGTAAACGGGATTGCCGGAAGCCTTCGGATCCATCAAAACCACATTCTTTTCATTGAAGCCGATGACGAGCACCGCGCTTCCGTCAGAAAGCATGGCCAGCACCGGGATTTCCCGATCCGGGTAGTAGAGGATGTTTTCCAGGCTGCATCCGGTCAGATCCAGCACCTGGGCATCCGGCATGCTTTCCTCCAGGATCTGGGTCACACTCTGGCCCTGCTCCAGCAGGTAGGCGCAGTTGCGCGTCACTCCTTCATAGGAAAGGATCTCATCCAGGCAGACTGCCAGACTGTTTCGCCCTGCGGCCGCTGTATCTGCTGCGGATGCGGCCGACCCGTCAATGGCCATGATCTGGTTTCTGGTATTCAGCCGCTCTCTGCGCCAGATATAGGCGCTGTTCTCTCCGGTCACCGTTCCCGCATTTGCGTAGGCCAGTTCAATGGCCTCCCTGGGGGTGGATACAATGGTCACATCCCCGTCCAGATCGTACACGTAGAAGCTTTCCACCTCTTCTGCCGGCGGCTCAATCACCGCCTCCCTCTTTCCCTCATACAGAACCTCCTTGGGCGTAAGGAGCTTCAGCTTCTTTCCGTCCACTCCGTTTTTCAACTGGATCTGGGTCAGGCGGTCGTCCTCCTGGGTGGGTACGGTGACGATGGTGTTTGCCTTTCTGGCCGTCAGTTCGCCGCTTACGATCTGATCCTCCTCACAGGCCGCATACGTGCCGTCCGCTTCTCTTTCCACGCGGGAAAGAAGGATCTGATTTTCCCGCATCTCGCATCCGGTCACGTAAACGCCCTCCTTTTCATAGGACATCAGCACATTACCCGCCTCATCCTGAATGCGGAGCTGGTACATGGGGAAAATGGTGCTGCCCGCGCTGTCCATGGCCAGATCCTCCTGCCTCGCCAGACCGTATACCAGATCCTCTCCCATGAAGCCCAGGGGCAGGATGTAGCTGCCCTCTCCCGCCTGGATCACCGTCTTTTCCCCGGTGGCAAGGTTCATCATGGTGAGGGAGGAGCAGGCGTACTTTTCCCTGTCATTCTGCCAGACGATGGTACGGTTACTCTCCGAGGCCTGCGCGCTGTCAACGCCAAGTCCCTCCGCAATGGTATCCACCCTCTGATCGTCCAGATGAATGCAGCTGATCCTGTCACTGATGAAAAGATAGAATTCATTTCTGCCATTGATATAGGCCAGCCTGTCGATCTGGGCTGACAGAAGCTCCGGCGGCCTGTCACTGGGGATGTATACCATCTCCTCGATGGTGTTGGTGCTGTTATTGTACAGATACACCTCCACGCCGCAGGTTCCCTCATGCTTTCCTCTGCTGATATAGCCGTATACCATGAAGAACACATTTCCCGCCTCGTCCACCTGAAGGATCTTGTAATCATGGCCTCCAAAGAAGGTACGTTCATCCCTGCCCGTATGGTCATAGAAGGAAAACAGCCTGGAAAGCTTATCCTCGGTCACGTTCAGGCTGTACAGCACGCCTGCCTGGGAGAACGCCAGCATCCTGCCATCCTCGCTCTCCACCATATCCACATCCGCATCCCGCACTCCCAGCACCACCTGATCATCCAGGAAGGAGGAAGGATCCTCAGAGAAAAGCTCGCACATCTGCCGGTCATAATCCAGCAGATAGATCCTCTCCTCCCCTGTCCTGATCCGGTAGACCTCCTTCACCGCAGCGTAACGCTCCTTTTCAAAACGCATATAGGAAACCAGATATTCCACCGTCACCGCCGCCGTCTGTTCCGTGATATCCTGAATGGTAAAAACAGGCTCCGTCGCCTGCTCCACCTCCAGTGTCCCCCAGCCGATCTGGCTCAGGCTGCTGTGGATGGTCACATGGCTTAAGGTAGAGTTGTCCCCTTCCGCGTTCGGTTCAATGTAAATGCGCAGGTCATCCAGCTTATCCTCCCGGAAGGTGCTCTCGGAAAAGGCTGCCACAAAGCCGATCTTTTCCCTGGCCTGATACCCTTCCGCCTGAATCACGCGGGTATAGTAGGACACCTCCTGCCCGTCCTCCAGCTCCAGCTTGAAGACCAGGCAGTATTCCGTCTTTTCATCGATCAGATCCTTCAGCACAATGTCAGCATACAGCAGATCCTCCTCCTCCCGGAAGGTTTCCACCGGGGTATCCTCCACCAGGCGGCTCCCGTCTATGCTCCTCACCTGAAAAGAAAGTCCCCTGATCTGCCTGCCGTATTTTTTTACACAGAAGGACAGCTTCCGGTCGTTCCCGACGGGCATGATCCCTTCCCTCATGTACTTTTCATCCATTTCGGACACGTAACCCTGCATCATGTTCACGTGCCTGCCGTCCACATCCACATAGACTAACGGTAGCCGGGGCAGGGACATCTCCGCCGTCATGTCCGTATTTTCTCTGTTCAGTACGAAGCTGGCCGTTACGAGCGATACGAGAAATACCGCCGCAAACACACAGCATTTTATGATCGTTTTTTTCATGAAAGCTTCTGTCCTCTTTCTGCCGTCCGGCGTCTACCGCCCTGATCCGGCATCCGCGTGTCCCGCAGGCTGCGCCTGCGCATTCTGCTCCATCAGCCGCTGCAGGCAGGTGTGCACATGCAGGAAGTCCGTCATTTCCCACACTCCTGTGGCCTTCCTGCTCCTGGAAGGGCGTTCCTCCGCCACGGCTTCTCTTTCCCTTCCCACTCCTTTTTCCGTTCCGGCTCCTTTTTCCGCCCCGGCGCCCTCTTTCACCGCCGGGGCCTTTTTCACCGCCCGGATCAGAATGTTCTTCGGAGTGTGCTCCATATCAATGAACTCCAGGATCTGTGTCTCGTACCCGGCCTCCTCCAGAAGGTTGGCGCGCACCGCATCCGTCAGAAGGGCCGACATGCGTTCCCGGATCAGGCCGTATTTCAGGGCAGGCTTCAGTACCTCGCTGTCGATCTGCCTGTTCACCTCGTGCTGACAGCAGGGAACGGACAGGATCACTCTGGCCTTCCAGCTCACCGCCTTATAAAGCGCATAGTCCGTGGCCGTGTCGCAGGCATGGAGCGTCACCACCATATCCACCTCATCCGCCCCGGTATAATCCGCAATATCCCCGTGAAGAAATTCCAGCCCTTCATAGCCGTATTTCAGCGCCAGAGCATTGCAGCGGCGGATCACCTCCTCCTTCAGATCCAGCCCGGTCACTCTGACGGACAGGCCGCACAGCTCGTGGAGATAATGGTACATGGCAAAGGTGAGGTAGCTTTTGCCGCAGCCGAAATCAATGATCCGAACGCTCCTCTCTTTAGGAAGTATAGGCATAATATCCTGGATAAATTCCAGAAACCGGTTGATCTGGCGGAATTTATCCATTTTCCCCTTCACAATCCTTCCGTCCGGCGTCTGTACGCCCAGATCCACAAGAAAGGGAACCGTGCGTCCTTCCTCCAGGATATAATGCTTTTTCCGGTTGTGGGACAGCTCCTCCAGCCGCTGTGGGGAAAGCAGGGCTGCCGGGCTGCTTCCGGGCCGTCCTGCTTCCCGGAGCAGGGAGGGCTTCCCCTCGTCCGTCTGCACGGAAGCCTGCTGCTTCGCGGCCGGCCGCATTTTCGCCCCCTTCCTTTTCACCGTCACTCTCCCCTTCTTACTCACCAGCGCCACAGCCTGAAAGGAGGAGGTCTCCACATCCAGCTGGCGGAAGTTCTCCATAGCGCGCAGGATCTCCTCCTCCGCCTCCGCCGCCTCCAGATTCTGATGAAAAGCCTGATTTCCCCGGAATCTCTCTATCTGAAAAACCAGCCTGTCCCGGATCACCACAGGCCTGATCCTGATCTTTTCATCTCCGTCCTTCCTGCGCGGGCCGCCCGCCGTCATACGGCGCAGCTCTCCGTTCAGGCTCTCCTTCAGAAGTGTCCGCAATTCCTCCATCTGTTCCTCCATTCCAATACGACCGGTTCAGCCACACCGGCCTGTAAGGCCGGAACATGCACCCATGCTCCTGACCCTGCACGCCGATGTGGAATGGGCACAGCCCAAACCGTTACAAACTCTTAATCCCTATTCCGGAGCGTAAGCGGCGGGAGTATCAGGGCTGTTTGTGACGCTCCGGCACAAACAGCCAGCCAAACCTGTTTGGCGGTGAAGCGATAAGCCATCAGGCTTATTGTTCACACTATCTATCCATGAAAAAATATTTCCTCCGTCCGGCTCCCTGTCTTCTTCTGAAGATCTCCAGGAAAAGAAGGATCTGGATCATTTCTCCCATCTGCTCCCACTCTGCCTCGGAGCGTCCAGCCGCTCCGGGCCGGTGCGGCTGGACGGAAGGAGCCTCGCCCTCCTGGCTGCGAAAGTTCCCGCAGTCCTCCTTCTCTCTCCAGGCTGTCTCCTCCTCCCGGCGGATCTGTGCCGTCACCGTGGCGGCCAGTCTCTCAAGCGCCATTCTGTCCGGGTATTCATCGTAAATCATGCTGCCTCTGTAGTCCATGGTATCCAGAAGCCTTCCGATTCTGTCCTGGAACCGCTTCGCCTGCGCCGGATACAGGGAAACCAGATAATCCAGATCCCGCCTGGCCGTATCCTCCTCCCAGTACATGGGGGAGGTCATATAAAAGGGAAGTCCCCTTCCGGCCATCCCCCGGCCAAAGCCGCCATCCTGCCAGACGGAATTCTCCCGAAGCTCCTCTCTCTGCATTCCACAGCGCCTGCAGCCATACTCCGGCCCCCATCCGGGGAACGGCCTCTGGCCGGAAATAAGTTCCCGGACGGAGGACTGCCTCTGATGGGGAAACGGCTCCCGGACGGAGAATTGCCTCTGATCGGAAAGCGGCTCCCGGGCAGGGAGCACTCCTTCCTCCCCCTCCCGCTCCGCGCTTCTGCGAAACGGCATCAGGCGGATCGGTTCCGCAGCCCTGCTTTCCGGCTCCGTCCCGCCATTCTCCGGCCAGACGGTTCCCGCACTGTCTCTTTCTGTGCTGTCTCTTTCTATACTGTCTCTCTCTGCGCTGTCTCTTTCTGTACTGCCCTTTTCCTGACCCGGAGCTTTCCCGGACATTTCGCATATCTTCTTTTTCTCGTCCATTTCTGCCCTCATATGCCGCATTCCCTGCCCGGGCCGTGCCGAGAGCAGATTCCGGGCGCCTCCGGGCAGGACGCGGCCATCCATTTTACTTCTATCTTATGCAGAAATGGCCGGGAGGTTTGCCGCTGTTTGCAGCAGTCTCAGGCGCTTATTGTCCGAGACACAATAGCAGCTTTCTCTATCCCCTCTTTTTCCCGCGCAGGATCTCCTCCCGCGCCCGGGCCGCCTCCTTCGTTTCCTGTACCCCGCAGCCGCCCCGGTATCTGGCCTGGCCGTACAATGCGGCCAGCCTCCGAAAAGCCTCCCTCCGATCCTCCTCTTCCCCCACAGCCAGCGTCTCCGCCAGCTCGGGAGCCGTTTTCCCTGCCACCAGCTCCTTCCGGGCATCCGCAAGCCATATGTTTTTCCCCCGCCTGCATTCCCCGGCTCCCTCAGGATACCGGTAGCGGGGCGACGCGTACACCGTTTTTACGAACAGCCTCCGGATCCTCTCATCCTCCGTTCCGGGGCGCAGAGCGGGCAGGAAGCCCCTTCTCCGTCTCTCCCGCTTCGGCCTCAGCCTTTCCCGTATCTCCACCGCCTGCCCGGCGGCCTCCTCCTCTCTGTCCATCCCCTCATAGAACCGGCGCACAGCAGCCAGCACCAGGCGATAGAGCAGCCAGCACAGCAGGGCCGCCGTGGCCGCCAGGATCAAAATCTCCATAATCTGCAAAAGCAGCTCCAGCCAGGCGGGCTGCTGCGCCGTCTCAGCCGCTCCCAGCGAGGGCGGCGGTACCGCTGCGGCTTCCTCCACCGCCTCCTGCTCTGTGCCTCCGAACAGGCTCATAAGCCAGCCCGCCGCCGTGAGCAAAACCCTGACCAGCCACAGTCCAAAGGCCTTTGCCGCTCCTGTCAGCTTTTCCATCAGAGGCCGGTTCGTCCCCGCCCCCAGAAGCGCCACCACGAAAATGCTGCATACGGCCGTCAGTCCGCCGCCCTGCGCCAGCATCCGCTTCACGGGAATGTGCGAGTTGCTGGAACGGTTGGAGCGCACAAACTGGCCCAGATTTTCCAGATAGGTGGAAAGAAAGAAGAAAAACACATAGATCAGCGCCAGATTCAGGATCCTGGCACAGCCTTCCTCCATTCCGGCAGCGCTGCAGGCCAGAAAGCCCCCCGCTCCGGCCAGCACCGCAGCCACAGGCCCCAACGCCCCTTCCCCCTCCTCCTGCCTGGAAAATCTGGCGTAAAAGGAGTTGATCAGGTACGCGCCCGCCAGCAGGCCGAACACGATCCTCTGGGGCAGCGTCCTGCCGGGAATCAGGACCGCCGCCGCCCATACCGCCCCGTGCAGGGCCACAAACAGGACAAACCTTCTTCCGTACAGCCGGATCAGCCAGAAGCCCACAGGCGCAGCCGCAAGCCACACCTCCTGCCAGAGGGAAGGGCGCACAAACAGCTCCCCATTCTCCAGCGCGTTTCCCAGCGGCCGAAAGGCGGCGAACAGCGCCGTCTGCACGCACAGCACCACAAGGAAATTCATGCCGATCTCCAAAAGCTCCATGAATCTGTCCGCTCTTTTTTCACCCATTCAGCATTTCCTCCGCATTCAGCCGGATAAAGTGAAGCCTCTCCTCATCCTCCACCAGCGTCTCCATTCTGGGAAAAAGAGGACACATCCAGGTGAAGTCCCCTCCTCCTGCCGCGAATTCAGACAGGGTTTCCTGAAAGGCCGGACTTCTGTCCACAGAAAGGAATACCGCCGCCATATCCTTTCCCTCCTCCATAAGCTCCCCGGCAAACACCTCCCCGAAGGGATAGGCTGAAGCCTCCAGATCCAGCCTGGCAAAGGCCCTGTTGATCCGTTCCAGATGGCCCTCCCCTGAGCTGGGAAGAAGTCTCATGGGTTCCCCGCTCAGCGCGTCCGCCCCGTTGCAGTAGACGGCCACACGGATACCCTGACGCAGAAGCTCCCCGGCTATCCGTACCCCGATGCGGATGCACAGCTCCAGCAGCTCCTCATTTTTCCAGATGCCGGAATCCTCCAGATTCAGAAAAATCCGCACCGCCCGCAGAGCGGTATAGTGGTGCATGTTCACCATCAGCGTGCCCATGCGGGCCGTTGCCTTCCAGTTCACCGACTTCATTTCATCAAAGGGGGCATACTCCCTGAGCCCCCTGTACTCGAAGGGATCCTCCATCAGATGGCGTTTCACCAGAAGCTCTCCGGTGAGCTTCTGCACCGCGCTGTCCAGCTCCGCACCGCTGGCCGGACGGGGATACACGTACAGGACGCCCTCCCCTTCCATCTCCATCACCATCTGCCTGGTCAGAAAAAGGTCGCAGGCCACCAGATCCAGCCCCCGGACAGGGTAAAAGCCTCTGGCCGCGCAGCGCAGGGGGAGCTTTCGTATCACCCTCTGGTTCGGCCCCAGGGAAAGAATATCGTTCCGGTAATACTGATCCGTCACCGCACTGTCTCCCTCGTCCAGAAAACGCAGCTTCCTGGATACCCGGAATTTTACCTTAAGCGCAGGCAGGGGCAGGAGCTTGCGGTTCTCCACCTGCTCCAAAAGGAAGCATTCCTCCCCCTCTACCGCGCTCTCCCGGGAAAAGGTCAGCCTGGCCCCAAGCCCCACACTCCAGAACCGCTGGTACACCCAGCCCTGGAGCAAGAAAAAAGCCGCCGCCCCGGCAAATATCCATACTATCAGCATCTTCATCTCCATTTCGGAGCGCAGGCGACGAGGCGGCAGGAAGCGGCGAATGCCGTTTCCTGCCTGCCATCGTGGCTGCTTGTGACGCTCCTGCACAAACAGCCGTGTGAGAAATAAGCCATCAGGCTTATTTCTCACACAAATCTCCAGTCTTTAGGCATCACGGCCAAAATCCTCCACCGGAACGGCCACTTTCCCAAGGATCTCCTCTATGATCTCCTCCCCGTCCTCCTGCCGGTTCCTGCCGTAGGAAAGCATCAGACGGTGAGCCAGCACGCAGGGCGCCAGCGCCTTCACATCGTCCGGGATCACATAATCCCGTCCCTCCATGCAGGCCCAGGCCTTTGCCACGCGCATCAGGGCCAGCGTGCCCCGGGGGCTGACCCCCGTCAGGATCCTCTCCTGCTTCCTGGTGGCGGCCGCAAGATCGGCAAGATACCCTGCCACAAGCGGATGTACGCTCACCCCTGCCGCCTCCTTTTTCAAGGCCAGCAGCTCCTCCAGGCTCATCACACTGCCCAGGCCGTCCATCGGATCCTCTCCCATAAAGTTCTGCAGGATCCTGATCTCCTCCTCACGCTCCGGCATTCCCAAGGAAAGCTTCATCATAAAGCGGTCGGTCTGAGCCTCAGGAAGCGGAAAGGTTCCCGCCGTTTCCACCGGATTCTGGGTGGCGATGACGAAAAAGGGAGCCTCCAGCACCATGGTTTTCCCGTCGATCGTCACCTGACGCTCCTCCATACACTCCAAAAGCCCGGCCTGGGTTCTGGGCGTGGCCCGGTTGATCTCATCCGCCAGCAGAACGTTGGTGAACACCGGCCCTTTTTTCAGCTCAAACTCCTCCGTCCGGCGGTTGTAGATATGTAAGCCTGTGATGTCCGCCGGGAGCATATCCGGTGTGAACTGGATCCTTCCGAACCCCACCCCCAGAGAGGCGGCCAGCGCCTTTGCCAGCTTCGTTTTTCCCGTGCCTGGCACATCCTCCAAAAGGACGTGGCCGTCCGCCAGGATGGCGGCCAGAAGCCGCCTGGAAACCTCCTCCCGGCCGATCATCACCCTTCCAATGTTCTCAAGAACTCTCTGTACTTCCCTGCGCATTGTTTTCTTCCTTTCACCGGGCCACGCGGCAGCCGGCAGACAGTCATGTAAACATATACTTCTACGCGCTGCCGCTGAAAAGCGCATCGAGGGAGGCTCCGATCCGGGATACGGATTCGGAAACTCCCTCCTGCTTTGTTCGTAACAGCTCAGACGCGCCATTCGCAAACCGATATGGCTGAACTGTTGACTATTTGATCACTTCAATTCGTGCCATGGCGCGGGCCAGTGCGGTCTCGGCGCGGGCCATGTCTGTGGCGGACTGGTGCTGTCTGATGCGCTCCTCCGCCCTTTCGTAGGCGGCACGGGCGCGGGCCTCGTCGATCTCCTCAGGCCATTCCACCACCTCCGCCAGGATGGTCACCTGATCCTGCAGGATCTCTGCAAATCCGGCATGGAGGGCGGCTTCCTTCTTATTGGCGCCGTCCGCACTTCCGTCCATGGTGATGGTGAGCACGCCGGGCTTGATCATAACCGTCATGGGGATGTGGTTTTTGTACACACCGATCTGCCCTTCCGTGGTATTGAACTCCACCATAGAAGCGGCCCCGTCAAAGAAAACCCGCTCCGGCGTAATGATTTTTAAGGTAAAATTCCTGTCCTCTGCCATAAGCCCACCCCTTATTTCACGCGGGCAAGCACGTCGTCAATGCTTCCTGCGTTGAGGAAATAGCTCTCCGGAATGTCGTCATGCTCCCCTTCCAGGATCTCGCGGAAGCTGCGGATCGTCTCGGAGATAGGCACGTATTTGCCTTCCAGTCCGGTAAACTGGCCCGCCACGAAGAAGGGCTGGGAAAGGAATCTCTGCACCTTCCTGGCCCGGGATACCACCAGCTTGTCCTCCTCGGACAGCTCGTCCATACCCAGGATGGCGATGATGTCCTGCAGCTCCTTGTAGCGCTGCAGCAGCTCCTGTACGCCTCTGGCTACTCTGTAGTGCTCCTCGCCTACGATTCTGGGATCCAGGATTCTGGAGCTGGACTCCAGGGGATCCACGGCCGGATAGATACCCAGTTCCACGATGGATCGGGACAGAACCGTTGTGGCGTCCAGATGGGCAAAGGTGGTTGCCGGAGCAGGATCCGTCAGGTCATCCGCAGGCACATACACCGCCTGTACGGAGGTGATGGAGCCGTTCTTGGTGGAAGTGATACGCTCCTGAAGAGCGCCCATTTCCGTCTGCAGGGTGGGCTGGTAGCCTACCGCTGAAGGCATACGGCCCAGAAGCGCGGACACCTCGGAGCCTGCCTGCGTAAATCTGAAAATATTGTCAATGAAAAGGAGAACGTCCTTTCCACCCTTGTCACGGAAATATTCCGCCATGGTAAGACCGGTCAGTCCTACCCTCATTCTGGCTCCCGGCGGCTCGTTCATCTGTCCGAACACCATGGTGGTCTTGTCGATAACGCCGGACTCCCTCATTTCATGGTACAGATCGTTTCCCTCTCTGGTACGCTCACCCACGCCCGTAAACACGGAATAGCCGCCGTGCTCCGTTGCGATGTTTCGGATCAGCTCCTGGATCAGAACCGTCTTGCCCACACCGGCTCCGCCGAACAGGCCGATCTTACCGCCTTTCTGATAAGGACAGAGCAGGTCTACCACCTTGATACCCGTCTCCAGAAGCTCCGTCTGTGTAGACTGCTCCTCAAAGCTGGGCGCGGGTCTGTGGATCGGTTCATAGGAAACCCCTGTGGGAGCGGGAATATTATCAATGGGCTCGCCCAGAACGTTGAAAATACGTCCCAGCGTCTTTTCCCCTACCGGAACGCTGATGGGAGCGCCTGTGGCAGTCACTTCCATTCCCCTCACCAGTCCGTCGGTGGAACCCATGGCAACACAGCGCACAATATCATCGCCCAGATGCTGGGCCACTTCCACAACCAGAGTACCTCCGTCTCTGGTAGGAATCTTCAACGCCTCGTTGATATCGGGCAGACTGTCCGGCTCAAACTTCACGTCCAGAACCGCGCCGATCACCTGCGTGATTTTTCCGTTTTTCTTCTCTGCCATTGGTCAATTCCTTTCGTTTTTTGCTGCCGTTTGCCGGCAGGCCGGTAAACAGCAGCATTATTTTCGTAACAGTTCAGCCAGCGTTCCCCGCCTTTGCGGCAAGCGCCGCCCCTGCGTCCGCCCGCTTAGCTGATGGCCTGTGCACCTGCAATGATCTCCGTCAGCTCCTGAGTGATGGAGCCCTGACGCGCCCTGTTATACAGGAGAGTCAAATCCTCGATCATCTCATCCGCATTGCTGGTAGCGGAATCCATGGCCTGCATCCTGGCGCCGTTCTCACTGGCAGAAGCCTCCAGCAGGCCGCCGTAGATCATACTGGTGATATATTTGGGGATGAGAAGCTCCAACGCTTCCACCTCATCCATTTCAAAATTCATGGGAATCTGAGGCCCCGCCTCCTGTCCTTCCTCTTTTTCCTCCCCGCCGGCAAACTGGCTGCTGTCCACAGGGAGAAGCTTCATCAGAACAGGTACGTGCACCACCGTATTCTTAAATACGGTGTAAGCCAGGTAGATCTCGCCGATCTCCCCTTTTTCAAAAGCCTCCAAAACCTCTCCTGCAATCCGCACAGCATCCGCATAGGAGGGCTCCTCCATCACCTGGGAATAATCCCTGGCAATACGGTATCCGCCGCGCTCCAGAGCTTCACGCCCCTTCTTTCCCACAGCATAGATCACCGTATCCTCCTTCGGATTGGGCCCAAGCAGAGCCTTCCCCTCCTCCGGACGGGTGATCAGCCTGGCCACGTTGGAGTTATAGCCTCCCGCCAGACCTCTGTTGGAGGTGATGACGATGACCGCCTTTCTTTTGCCCTCCGCGCTTTCCAGATAAGGATGGCGGATGCTCTCCGCATGGGACAAAATAGAACGGACAGCCCCGTACATGGCGTCAAAATAGGGTTTGGATTCCTCGGCCTTTGTCTTGGCTTTCTGCAGCTTGACGGTGGCAACCAGCTTCATCGCCTTCGTGATCTGCTGGGTGCTCTGGATACTTCCCTTCCGCCTCTTGATGTCTCTCATAGAAGCCATTCACATTCACCCGTTCTTTCTATCGAAACTGCGCCTTGCACTCGTCGATGGCCTTTATCAGCTTCTTCTCCGTCTCGTCAGAGATCACCTTTTCCTCCCGGATGGCGGCAGGAATCTCAGGATATTTCACGTTGAGGAACTCAAACAGCTCGCTCTCAAAGCGTGTCACCTGCTCCACCGGAATATCCAGAAGATGCTTATTGGTGGCCGCATAGATGATGATAACCTGATATTCCACAGGCATAGGCTTGTACTGGGGCTGCTTTAAGACTTCCTTAATGCGTTCGCCCTGCGCCAGCTTCTCCTTGGTATCCGCATCCAGTTCGGAGCCGAACTGGGAGAAGGCGGCCAGCTCTCTGTACTGAGCCAACTCCACACGAATAGGAGCGGCAATCTTCTTCATGGCCTTGATCTGCGCTGCGCCTCCCACACGGGATACGGACAGGCCTGCGTTTACGGCAGGACGGAAGCCGGAATTGAACATTTCCGTCTCCAGATAGATCTGACCGTCCGTGATGGAGATCACGTTGGTGGGGATATAGGCGGATACATCTCCCGCCTGAGTCTCGATGATGGGAAGGGCCGTAAGAGAGCCTCCGCCGTACTCCTCGCTCATTCTGGCCGCACGCTCCAGCAGCCTGGAATGCAGATAGAAAACATCACCGGGATAAGCCTCACGTCCGGGCGGACGCTTCAGCAGCAGCGACAGGGTACGGTATGCGGCCGCATGCTTACTCAGGTCGTCATAGACCACCAGCACATCCTGTCCTGCCTCCATCCACTCCTCTCCGATGGCACAGCCCGCATAAGGAGCAATATACTGCAGCGGCGCCAGCTCACTGGCCGTGGAGGCCACCACAGTGGTATAAGCCATGGCTCCGAATTCCTCCAGGGTTTTCACAATGCCCGCAACCGTGGAAGCCTTCTGGCCGATGGCCACATAGATACATTTTACATTCTGGCCCTTCTGATTGATGATCGTATCGATGGCGATGGCCGTCTTACCGGTCTGCCTGTCGCCGATGATCAGCTCACGCTGGCCCCTTCCGATGGGAACCATGGAGTCGATAGCCTTGATACCGGTCTGCAGGGGCGTGTCTACGGACTTTCTGGTGATAACGCCGGAGGCCACCCTTTCAATCTTACGGAACTTATCCGTCTGGATCGGCCCCTTTCCGTCGATGGGCTGTCCCAGAGCGTTCACAACACGGCCTGTCATCGCGTCGCCTACAGGTACCTCAACCACCCTTCCGGTGGTCTTTACGATGTCGCCTTCGCTGATGCTGCGCTGGCTGCCCAGCAGTACGGCGCCAACGTTATCCTCCTCCAGGTTCAGTACCATTCCGTATACCTCGCCCGGGAATTCCAAAAGCTCGCCCTGCATTGCGTTTTCAAGTCCGTGGATACGTGCGATACCGTCCGCCACCTGGATGACCGTTCCCACCTCCGCCACTTCCAGCTTGGTGGAGTATCGCTCAATCTGTTCTTTTATAACCGAGCTTATCTCTTCTGGTCTTAAATTCATGGACTTTTAACCTTTCTACATTTACTGCGCCTTCTGCGCCGGACTCACTCCGGCACACGCGCCCTTCTTAAAGCTGAACCTTCGTAAGCTGCCTCTGCAGCGTGTCCAGCCTGGTGCGGATACTGGAATCCACCACCCTGTCGCCGATCCTGATGATCAGGCCGCCGATCAGCTCCTCCTTCACGTCATAGTGCATTTCCATCTTTGCAAAGGAAGTGGTCTCCAGCAGCCTTTTCTCTATTCTGGCCTGCTGTTCCCGCGTCAGGCTCACCGCGCTGGTGACGCGGGCCACGCCGATTCTGTGATACTCCTTATACCGCTCCGTATAATAAGTAAAAATGCTGTCGATCGCGCCGTAACGGCCTTTGCTGATCAGGACACGCAGGAAACCGAAAAGGGTCTCCGAAAGCCTGCCTCCGAATACCTTCGTAAGCACCTCCAGCTTATCGTCCCTTCCAATGTCCGGATGATTCATCAGCCTGGCAAACTCCGGGTTTTCCCGAAGGATCCCCTGCAGCGAATCAATCTCCTCCATCAGGCTGTCCACCAGCCCCTTCTCCAGCCCAAGGCCAAAAAGCGCTTCTCCGTACACCTCGGATATTAGCTTAGCCATGTGCTCTCACCTATTTCCTTCAGAGTCTCATTGATCAGGCCATCCTGAGCAGAAGCGTCGATGGTGCTGCCCACCACCTTGCCTGCCAGCACGGATGCGAGGGAAACCATCTCCTTCTTCACATCATCGGCCATCTTCTTCTTCTCCAGATCCGCCTCCACCTTGGCGCGGGCCACAATCCTGGCGGCCTCGTTTTTCGCCTCGGCAACGATACGGCTCTCATTTGCCGCCGCCTTCTTTCTGGCAGCGCTTAAGATTTCATCTGCTTCTTTGTTGATACCGGCAAGCTTTTCCTCATACTCCTTCTTTAAAGCGGCTGCCTGCTCCTGGCTGATCCGGGCGTCGTCCAGCTCGTCCCTGATCTTGTCCTGTCTCTTTTTCAGAAATTCCCTTGCAGGATTGAAAAGGAAATAGGACATGGCAAAAAACAGGACGAACACAGCAATAATCGTAAGCACGGAGTCAGACAGAAGCTGGAAATCCAGGTCAAACAGACGTGGTTCCATGGTGTCTGCGGTAAGCAGCGCTGCCAGTGCTAATTTTGTCGTCAAGATTCAAGCCTCCTTTCCTGAAATCATGATAATTAAGGCTTAAATCAGAGGCTTAACGAACATTAACAGCATGGCAACCAGCAGACCGTACAGACCTGTCGTCTCGGCAACTGCCTGTCCCAGAAGCATGGTGGAAGTAATGTCCGACTTGGCTCCGGGATTGCGTCCAACGGCTGCTGCTGCATGTCCTGCCGCAATACCCTGTCCTACACCGGGTCCGATACCTGCGATAACCGCAAGTCCCGCGCCGATTGCTGAGCATCCGAGAATAAAGCTTTCATTGAATTCCATAAATGTCCTCCATTCTGCCGTCTGTGACGGCAACTCCTTTTTATTTGAAATATAAAATATTTACCGGTTCCGTTCCTGTTTACCAGAAGGCGGCACCGTTACCCCTCATCCCCGATGGCGTCGGAGATATAGGTCATGGTCAGCATACAGAATACGTATGTCTGGATCGCGCCTGAAAACAGGTCAAAATAAACGTGCAGCGCAGCCGGCCAGATCACTGCCACCCATTTTAGCAGCCCGTACACCAGAGCCATCATAACAGTGCCGGACAGCACGTTGGCAAACAGACGCAGGGAAAGGGAGATCGGCACCGCCACGTCTCCGATGACGTTGATGGGAGCCCAGATCGGCCACGGCTCGCACAGCCCCTTCAGCACCCCCGATACCTTCTGATACTTGAATTTGTTAAAATGGATCAGTATGAAGGTCAGAAGGCCCAGCGGAAGCGTCACACCGTAATCCGCCGTGGGCGGCCTTAAACCAAACAGGCCCGAGATATTGCTGATCAGGATAAAAATAAAGATCGTGCCGATATAGTTGGCAAACTTTCCCGCCTTCCTGCCCATAACGCCGTGGATCAGGCCGTCCAGCTTCTCCACGATCAGCTCCACAATGTTCTGAAACGTTCCGGGCACCTCCGACGCATGCTTCATCACCCGGTTCGCCGCAATGGCAAATCCAATAAGCACCAGCATGACGATCAGGAGACTGACATGTGTGGTTGTGATCCACACCTTGTGCCCGAAGAATTCATAGGAGAAGATCCCGTGTATCATAAAATCCACTTCCGATTCCGCGGACAACAAAATACCATTCCTCATAGGTTCACCTCCTTTTCTTCCATTTTCTTTCTATGCAGCCGTTTATGAAGGAAGGGCTGCATATAGGCTGCCGCCTTCAGACCGATATACCCGGCAAACGCCGCCAGAGGATTGGCGGGGCCCCACAGCATCATCACGGCAAAAGCCGCCACGATACAGGCGTAACGGAGAAATGCGTGCTTTCTGATAAAGCCCTGGGCGCTTCCCGCATCGGAAAGCCCCGCGTCCAGCGCCCACCACATATGATAAGCGCCCGCCGCCGCCATCGCCACACCAATCCAAAGCCCCAGGCTGAAGCCCGGTCTGTCCTTCACAAACCAGACCACAATCAGCTGCCAGGCCGCTCCCCAGATCAGAAGACCTGCCCACAGCTCCCGTACCGTCTCATCGATCCTTCCCAGAATTCCTTTCATGATCATCCTTTCTCTTTCCCGTCAGCTTCACCGACAGTACATATATATTCCGAAAGCCGGCCAGAGCGCCCACGAAAAACAGGATCACCATAAAAAAAGAAGTGCCAAGCCATCTGTCCAGATAGATTCCTGCAAAGGAGCACATAAAAATCGGTACCAGCATGTAGAGGCCAAACTGGGTGATCAGCGTCAAATACCGGAAAATGTTTTTATCCTGCTTCATGAATCCTTCCTGCCCCGCAAACGGCCTGCAATTCCGCCAAATCCATTCCTCATGGCAGGCGGCGGTTTAAAATGTGTTTCTGTCTCCCGGCAGGCCGGTAAACAGAAACCCAAATGTCCATTTATGATTATACCCACTTTCCTTCGGACTGTCTACCACAACAGAAATTTTTTTAGGCTGACCGGCGAACCGCAGCATTGACTTTTTCCACCCGGGTGTGTAATATTTTCCTTAATCCAATCAGTCCAGGGCGGAACCGCATCCCATGGATGGATAAAGGCTTCACGCCCGCCCACACAGGAGAAGGAGGGCCTATGAACGCTCCAGTTCTGTACCGCAGACGTCTGATTCCCGATGAGTGCGTCCCGCTCAAGGACGACGTGATCCTTCTGTGCAAACCTGACCTTCTTGTGACCGGCTGGAGGGCGCTGAAGCCCCGCCGGGATCTTCACCACGGTTTTTCCTGCTATTATCCGGACAGAGGGTATAAGATCAGCCGCTTCTATGATGCCGGTGGGCAGCTTCTCTATCACTACTGCGACATCATATCGCCCTGCTATGACGAGGCCGCCAACTCCCTCACCGTCACCGATCTTCTGGCTGATGTGATCGTTTATCCTGACGGCTTCGTCAAGGTGGTGGATCTGGGGGAGCTCACACAGGCCCTGGAGGATGGGCTTCTGCCCCTTTCCCAGTTAAAGGCTGCGCTGAACTGCCTCCAGAGTCTGTTGGACGAGCTCTATGCAGGCCGCCTTGCCGCTCTGACCGAACCCATGGAGGAATTCGACCCTTACTTTACCGCGAATAAAGCGCCTGTCAGGAAGTAAAACCGCTCCCCGGCAGGCGCCGCCTCAACAGGCGGCCTGTTTAACAGGCTGCCTTTTTAATAGAACACATGCCCTCCAATGTTGATCCCCTCCAGGCCTGGGATGGGGGTACGGAAGAATACGCAGTTTCCCACGTTGGTCACCCCGCTCATGGCTTCATCCGCAGCACGGTAACAGCTTGGCGTGGCACGGTTTTCCGCCAGAGCCAGAGCCAGCCTGCCCGTAGAGACAGGCTCAAACTGTCTGGATTGGTAAACCACGCCCGATAGGGTGTTGGGAAAAACGGAGCTTAACACGCGGTTGATCACCACTGCGCCCACGGCCACCTGACCCTCGTAGGGCTCTCCGCCCGCTTCACAATAGATCAGGTTAGCCAGCAGATATCGGTCATCCTCCGTAAAGGTCACCTGGGAGATATCCCTCCAGCTGGACTGGGCCGCCTGGCGGGATTTTGCCATTTCCTCCGCCAGCTGCTTCTGCAGGGCCGCAATATTTTTCTTCTGCTCCTCCAGCTGTGCCTCCAGCGCATTCACCTGGGCCTCGGCATCCGCGATCTGGCTGGAGTAAGCATTGATATTTCCCTGGGTCTGGCTGATCAGCCCGGAAAAACGGTTGTGCTCGGCCTCCGCCTCCGCCTTCATCTCATCCAGAGCCGCTTTTTCCTTTTCCAGCTGAGCCTCCTTCTCCTCCACTTCTTCCCTGGCCGCCTTGAAGCTGGCAAGGAGCTTCTGGTCATAGGCTGCCATCTGCTCAAAGTATTCCGACATGTTCAGAAATTCTCCGAAGGAGCCGGAGGTAAACAGGGATTCCAGATACACATTGCTGCTTTTTTCATAGTTGTACTGTATCCTTTTTTTCAGGCTTTCGTACTGGTATTCCTCCGTTGCCTTCGCCTGCTCCAGCTCCTCCTGGGTAATCCTGATCTCCTCGTTTTTGGCAATGATGTTGTTTTCTATCGTCTCCAGATTGCTGCTTACCTCTGTGAGCTGCACGGTCAGGCTGTCCAGCTCACCCTTCAGACCCGTTTGGGCCTCTTCCATATTGTCAATATGGGTTTCCGTGGCCTCCTTCTGGCTTTCCGTCTGCTTTTTTTCCTCTTTTGCTTTATCCAGCTTCTCCTTCGTGTCTGAAGTGGCATACACGGTAATCTGCGAAACCGTAAGCACGCACAGCATAAAAAAAATGGCCGCCAGCCTGCGTTTTCCCGATTTTTTCATTCCCGTTTCTCCTTTAGGGTTACTGTTCACCGGCGTCCTCCGGCCTCATTCTGATCGTTCCATGCAGGAAGGCCCTGCTCCGTGCAGCCCTGTCACAGCTGCAGGGTGACGCACCGCCCTCTGGACGTATACTGGCGGTATGCCACGCCGGAGGCGTCCAGCATACGCTTGGAGGCACGCACCGATGGAGTGTCTGCATACTTGTCGCACTCATAGACGATTTCTCTGATTCCGCTCTGGATGATGGCCTTGGCGCACTCATTGCAGGGAAACAGGGATACATAGAGCTTGGCTCCTGCCAGGCTTCCGCCCCGGTAATTCAGGATCGCGTTCAGCTCGCTGTGCGTCACATAAGGATACTTGGTCTGCTCCGTCTCTCCCTCTTTCTCCCAGGGAAACTCGTCGTCGGAGCAGCCTATGGGAAAACCGTTGTAGCCCATGGACAGAATTTTGTTATCCTCACTGACGATACAGGCTCCCACCTGCGTGCCGGGATCCTTGGAACGCATGGCGGACAGCTTGGCCACTCCCATAAAATACTCGTCCCAGGAAATATAGTCCTCCCGCTTCATAAGCCTCCTCCTTACTTCGTGCCGAAAATACGGTCTCCCGCATCTCCCAGTCCGGGAACGATATAGCCGTGCTCGTTCAGCCTCTCATCCAGAGCTCCCACGTACAGATCCACGTCCGGATGCTCCTCCTGCATCCGCGCGATTCCCTCAGGAGCGGCAATGATGCACATAAAATGGATCTTTTTGCAGCCCTTGTCCTTCAGCATCTGGATAGCTGCCACCGAGGAGCCTCCCGTGGCCAGCATGGGATCCACCACGAACACTTCCCTCTCCGCACAGTCGGCGGGCAGCTTGCAGTAATATTCCACTGGCTCCAGCGTCTCAGGGTCGCGGTACAGGCCGATGTGGCCGATCTTGGCCGCAGGGATCAGCTCCAATACACCGTCCACCATTCCAAGCCCTGCGCGCAGAATCGGGACGATCGCCATCTTCTTGCCCTTCAATTCCTTTACCTTGGTCTTACAAATAGGGGTGTCCACCTCCACATCGGTCAGGGGCAGGCTCCTGGTGGCCTCATAGCAGATCAGCATGGCGATCTCTCCGATGGTCTGTCTGAAATCCTTGGTGCCTGTTTCGGTCCTTCTGATATAACCGATCTTATGCTGAATCAGGGGATGATCCATAATCACTACCTTTGACATTTTCTCCTCCTTGACGGAGCGTTTTGGGCTCCGGCTGACTGTCCTTCGTTTCCTAATTGCCGCTTATGCTTCTATCTTCCCAATCCTGCGGGCGTGCTTCTCCTCCCCGGAAAACTCCGTGCCAAAGAAAGCTTCCACTATGCCAAGGGCCAGGTTTCTGCCCACGATGCCCGCTCCCATGGCCAGCATATTGGCGTCGTTATGTTCTCTGGTCAGTCTGGCGGTCACTGTGTCCGCACAAAGCGCACAGCGGATTCCCTTCACCTTGTTGGCCACGATGGAAATGCCGATTCCTGTGGTGCAGATCACAATACCCTTCTCACAGACTCCGGAGGCCACTGCCTCGGCGGCTGCCCGTCCGAAATCCGGGTAATCACAGGATGCCGTGCTGTTGCAGCCGTAATCCACGCATTCATATCCATGCTCCTCAAGCCAGCGGATCACTTCTTTTTTCAGTTCATATCCGCCGTGGTCGCTTCCCAATGCTATTTTCATTTTTTCCTCCATTCTCCTGGCTCCATCCTCGTCCAGCCGGATCACCCGGTGTCCGGCAGCCTTTAACAGCCGATTCATAATGGCCTGGCCCATGCCGTCCGATGAGAAGGCTTCCGAATACATTACCTGGACTCCCTCATCGTCAAATTCCCGCAGAATACGGTACAGGCTGTGGGCAATGGCTTCCTCATCCGCTCTGCTTCCCACGCTCTTCACACTGTCAGCCCGGTATCGGCCCGCCGTCTCATCCGTGCCGATCACCCCCGTTTTCTCTCCCTTTTCCGCACAGAGCGCACACTGTCCGTTGATATAAGAGAGCACCGTATCCACAGGCCCTTCCACAATGGCCAGATCCCCCTTCGGGGCGTAATGGCGGTACTTCATTCCCGGGGCTTTGGGTCTGCCCACCGCATTTCCTTCCAGAATCGTCCGGTCAAGCTCCACTCCCTCCAAAACCTCCTCCAGCATCCGCTGGGTTACATAGCCGGGGCGCAGGATCACGGGCCGCTTCCCCGTCAGATCCACGATGGTGGATTCCAGGCCGATCCCCACTGTTCCGCCGTCCAGGATCATCTCAATGCGGCCGTCCATATCCTCCGCCACGTACTGGGCCGTGGTGGGGCTGGGCTTGCCGGAGGTGTTGGCGCTGGGAGCCGCCACATAGCCTCCCGCCGCCCGGATCAGACGGCGGGCTGCCGGATGGGAGGGCAGACGCACCGCCACCGTATCCAGACCGCCTGTGGTCTCCATGGGAACCGTATCCTTCTTTGGCAGGATCATGGTAAGAGGGCCGGGCCAGAACGCATCCGCCAGAAGCTTCCCTCTTCCCGTTGGATCCTCTGCAATGTAGGAAACATCCTCCCAGCGGCAGACATGCACGATCAACGGATTGTCTGATGGCCTTCCCTTCGCCTCATAGATCTTCCTGGAGGAATCCGGGTTCAGCGCATCGCCTCCCAGACCGTACACGGTTTCTGTGGGAAAAGCCACAAGGCCGCCCGCACGCAGGATACGGCCCGCATGAAGAATCCGCTCCTCGTCGGCGGGAGTTCCGTCTATTTTCTCTAGGATCGTTTTCATGGTGTTTCTTCTTTCTGTTGGTTTTGGGGAGCATGGCTCCCTGCTCAGTCCCCGTTGGTTTATACGGCCCGAATCATGCAGACCTGTCTGGACCGTATAAGCCGATGGGGCTGTTACAACGCTCATTATAGCATACTCAGGAGGGATTGACCATATTGGAATTAGGAGACGGGAGACGTGCCGGACCGCTTTTGTTAAATAACTTTATTTTCCAATATGATTGTGCAGTAAAATCCTGTTCCAAAATCTTTCGTATCCCTCCCGACACGGATTTCCGGATGTATTACCGGCATGCAGGCGCCGCACCCAGCCACCAGAAAAGACCGCCCGGCAGTTTCTTATCCTGCTGTGCGGTCTTTCTGTTTTGAAGGGGATGAAGCGCTATTTTAACGCGGCAGTCCGCCGCTTCATATACTGTAAACCGTTTTTCTTTCTTACTTAGTACGCCCTTCCCCAGTAAACCATCTTCTTGGCAGGCTTTCCACAGCACACGCATCTGTCGGAAAGCTTCTCCTGCTCAAAGGGCATACAGCGGCTGGTGGCTGCAAATTTCTCTTTAATCACATCCTCGCAGGCCTGGTCACCGCACCACATGGCTTTCACGAAGCCGGGCTTGTTGTTCAGGATCTCCTCCAGTTCTTCCATGTCGGACGCCACATAGGTGTGGGAATCCCGATGGGCGCGGGCGCGCTCCAGCATATCGGTCTGAACGGCGGAAAGAATTTCGGCCGCTTTTGCTTCCAGCTCATCCAGGGCCACTTCAATCTTCTCTCCGTTGTCCCTGCGGCAGATTACGCATTTGCCCGCCTCAATATCCTTGGGGCCGATCTCCACGCGGATGGGAATACCGCGCATCTCCTGCTCGGAGAACTTCCATCCGGGGCTCTTGTCGGAGTCGTCCACCTTTACCCGGAATGCGCCCAGACGGTCGCGCAGAGCATAAGCCGTGTCCAGAACGCCCTCCTTTTTCTGCTGGATGGGAATAATCATGATCTGGACGGGAGCCACCGCGGGAGGAAGCACCAGACCGGAATCGTCTCCATGCACCATAATAATGGCGCCGATCAGACGGGTGGTCATGCCCCAGGAAGTCTGGAACACGTGCTTGAGCTTATTGTCCCTGTCGGTAAACTGGATGCCGAAAGCTTTGGCAAAGCCGTCGCCGAAGTTGTGGCTGGTGCCGGACTGGAGCGCCTTGCCGTCGTGCATCAGAGCTTCGATGGTGTAGGTGGATTCCGCGCCTGCGAACTTCTCTTTGTCCGTCTTTTTGCCGCGGATCACAGGCATGGCAAGCACCTGCTCACAGAAATCCGCATACAGGTTCAGCATCTGGATGGTGCGCTCCTCCGCCTCCTCCATGGTGGCGTGGGCGGTGTGCCCCTCCTGCCACAGAAATTCTCTGGAACGCAGGAAGGGTCTGGTCTCCTTCTCCCAGCGCACCACGGAGCACCACTGGTTATAAACCTTGGGCAGATCACGGTAGGAGTGAATGTCATTTTTATAAAAATCGCAGAAAAGGGTCTCGGAGGTGGGGCGCACGCACAGCCTCTCCTGGAGAGGCGTAAGGCCGCCGTGGGTCACCCAGGCCACCTCAGGTGCAAAGCCCTCCACATGATCCTTTTCCTTCTGAAGAAGGCTCTCGGGAATGAACATGGGCAGGTATACGTTCTCCACGCCCGTCGCCTTAAACCTCTCGTCCAGCTGCTTCTGGATCAGCTCCCAGATCGCATAGCCGTAGGGCTTGATCACCATGCAGCCCTTTACGCTCGTGTAGTCGATCAGCTCCGCCTTCTTCACCACATCGGTATACCACTGGGCGAAATCCTGATCCATGGAAGTGATGGCTTCCACCAGTTTCTTTTCAGCCATTTTGATGTCCTCCTTAATCTTTATGTGCTTGTGAAAACAGGTGCGAAGGAGCGCCTGAGGGATGAGGCGGGCAGTCCGGGCATTCCTGTTTCCTGACCGGGCAGTGAGCAGCGGCGTCAACACAAAAACGCCGGCCTTCCGTCCCTCCTGCATCCTCCTTCGGAAAATGCCAAGGGACCGGAAACCCGGCGGTACCACCCTGATTAGCGCACGCACAGACGTCTGTCCTGCAAAGCTTCCGACGTATGCCGCGCTCTCCTCATTCTTTCCGTTAACGCCGAAAATACGTTGTGTTTCCCGGCCGCATTCTCACGCGGTCTTCACACAAGGCTCCAAGGCAGGTTCGGCCATCGCCTGACAGAAGCCTCTCACCGCTTGGCTCCCTCTCTGGGGTCGGCTGGCATGACGTACTGATCCTTTTCTGCGCCATTTACTGATATGTATTGATATTAGGGGAATCGGCGGGATTTGTCAACGGTTTTCCTGCTAAAA
>CAUWLJ010000016.1:0-48917 GCA_963559585.1 uncultured Eisenbergiella sp.
CAGCGGAAAGCCCCGTAGGGGCGTTTTGCGAATGGGCGCGGGCTGAACTGTTACTCTGTAACGGCTCAGGCTTTCTGGCAGATTATGAGCCTTTGGCCTCTTAATGCCATGCCCGGCCTGCGGCCCGTCCATCGAAGCCTGCCGCAGACCGGGTATGGAGAGGCCGGAGGCGGATCAGCTTTTGAAAGGCATGAACGGCTGAATAAAACATGCGCCAACACGACATAAAAAGGGGAAAATTGTCAGTAGTATGTCTTACGGAAAAAGGGAGAATGGAGTAGAATGAGAATCAGAAGAGGAAAGCCTGGGACGGCGGCAAAAATAAGAAAGGAAGGAAAAACTTATGGAAAAAATGAGAATGAGAGGAGCGATCCTGCCCGGAAACAGCACTGTGGAGCTGAAGGAGTTTGAGATTCCCAAGCCCGGCCATGGACAGGTGCTGATCCAGACCAAGGCCACCACCATCTGCGGAAGCGATATCCGCTGCATCTACAGGGAGCATGTGGGAAAAGGGCCGGAGGGCTACATCCCCGGTCTGGTAGCAGGCCATGAGCCCTGCGGCGTGATCGTGGAAGAAGGAGAGGGGCTGAAGCGTTTCAAAAAGGGCGACCGCGTGATCGTATATCATATTTCCGGCTGTGGCGTGTGCAACGACTGCCGCAGGGGCTACTATATTTCCTGTAAGAGCAAATTCCGTCAGGCCTACGGCTGGCAGAGGAACGGCGGAATGGCGCCCTACATACTGGCGGACGAGAAGGATCTGATCTACCTGCCCGACGAGCTTACCTACAAGGATGGAGCACAGGTGGCCTGCGGCTTCGGCACGGTGTACGAGGCCATTGAAAAGATCGGGATCTGCGGCAACGATGCGGTTCTGGTGACCGGACTCGGCCCGGTGGGACTGGCTGCCCTGATGCTGGCAAAGGCAATGGGGGCCAACATGCTGATCGGTGTGGAGATGAACGATTACCGTATCGGCCTGGCTAAGAAGCTGGGACTGGTAGATTATGTGTTCAAGCCCGATGAGGCCATGGAAGGCATCATGAAGGTGACCAACGGAAACGGTGTGGAGCGCGCCATTGATGCGAGCGCCAGCGATCCCGGCAGACAGCTTGCCATCCGCGCCACCAGGGAATGGGGCAGGATCGCTTTCGTAGGAGAAGGCGGAACCTGCAGCTTCAATCCCAGCCCTGATATCATTCACGGACAGAAGACCATCTACGGCTCCTGGGTAACCTCCCTGTGGAGAATGGAGGAGCTGGTGGAGAGACTGGTGCGCTGGGGCATCCATCCCGAAGACCTGATCACCGACGAGTTCCCTCTTGAAAAGGCGGGAGAAGCCTATGCCCTTATGGCCGGCGGCAGATGCGGCAAGGTGGCTGTGGTTTTTGACTGATAAATAAGGAGACAACATGAGCGAGATCATTGAACAGAACAGGATCCCGCGCCGGAAGCTCTATACGGGCGAGACGATCCCGGCGGTGGGCCTGGGAACCTTCGGTTCCGATAAATATAATGCGGATCAGGTGTCCGAGGCGGTATTCGGCAGCATCCGGGCGGGCTATCGCCTGATCGACTGCGCGGCAGTATACCAGAATGAGGACAGGATCGGACAGGTGCTGAAAAAGGTTATGGATGAAGGGATCGTGGAGCGCAGGGACCTCTTTATCACCTCCAAGGTGTGGAACGATATGCACGGGGAGGGACAGGTGCTGGAGGCCTGCGAAAAGAGCCTGAAGGATCTGCAGCTTTCTTACATCGATCTGTATTTTGTGCACTGGCCTTTTCCCAACTACCATGCGCCGGGCTGTGACGGGGATTCCAGAAATCCGGATTCCAGGCCCTTCTCCGTGGAGGAGTTCATGGTGGCATGGAGACAGTGCGAGAAGCTGGTGGACGAGGGAAAAGTCAGATACATCGGCATGTCCAACATGACCATCCCCAAGCTGGAGGCGGTGCTTCCTCTGTGCAGGATCAAGCCTGCGGCCCTGGAAATGGAGCTTCACCCCGGTTTCCAGCAGCCTGAGCTGTTTGAGTATGCCAAAGCCCACGAGATCCTGCCCATCGGCTACTGCCCCATCGGCTCCCCCTCCAGGCCGGAGCGCGATCGCACCGCTGAGGATGTGGCCGACACCCAGATGCCTGAGATCGTGGAAATTGCCGGGAAGCACGGCATTCATCCTGCCCTTGTCTGCCTGAAATGGGCGGTGCAGCGGGGACAGGTTCCCATCCCCTTCTCCGTGAAGGAGCCCCAGTATGTAAGCAATCTGAAATGCGCCACCGAGGATCCCCTCACCGACGAGGAGATGGAGCAGATCCGAAAGGCCGACAAGAACTGCAGGCTGGTCAAGGGGCAGGTATTCCTCTGGCCCGGTGCAGAGGGCTGGGAGGATCTGTGGGATCCGGACGGGAAGATCGTGACCGGCTGAACCAGCCCGGCGCGCGGGAATGAATGAAAGAAAGAAGCAGCTTGCAAAAATAAACAAAAAAGCAGTGTGCCGGACGGCGGAGACAGAGGGGAAAATCCCGCCTTTATCCCTGCGGTCCGGCAGACGCGGATCAGGAGGAAGTAATGTTAAAAGGAATCCCCGGAATTTTATCCCCGGAGCTGTTGAAGGTATTGTGCGAAATGGGACACAGCGACCGCATCGTGATTGCGGACGGCAATTTTCCCGCCGAGTCCATGGGCAGAAACGCAAAGGTGATCCGCATGGACGGACACGGCGTGCCTGAGATACTGGACGCCATTCTGCAGGTTTTCCCTCTGGATACCTACGTGGAGAAGCCGCTCTGCCTGATGGAGGTGATGCCCGGAGACGACGTGGAGACCCCTATCTGGGAGGAGTACGCCAGGATTGAGGAAAAGTATGAGCCCAGAGGAAGGGAAGCCATCGGCCACATCGAACGGTTCGCGTTCTATGAGGAGGCAAAAAAGGCCTACGCCATCATCGCCACGGGTGAGACGGCCCTCTATGCCAACGTGATCCTGCAGAAGGGTGTTGTGGTAAACGAGTAGGACGGAGGACGAACGAAATGAGAGATATGCAGGAATATTTGAAGCAGATCGATCAGGTGATCGCGGAAGGAAAGTATAAGGATGACTGGGACAGCCTGAGCGCCCATGCTCTGCCGAAGTGGTTCCGGGATGCCAAATTCGGAATCTTCATCCACTGGGGCGTATACAGCGTTCCGGCCTTTGGAAACGAGTGGTATCCCAGAAACATGTACATCCAGGGTTCCCCTGAATTTGAGCATCATGTGAAAACCTACGGGGCGCACAAGGATTTCGGCTACAAGGATTTCATCCCCATGTTCAAGGCGGAGAAGTTTGACGCGGGAGAGTGGGCGGAGCTGTTTGAAAAGGCGGGGGCGAAGTATGTGGTTCCCGTGGCGGAGCACCATGACGGCTTCCAGATGTACAGAAGCGAACTGTCCCACTGGAATGCCGCCGAGATGGGCCCGGGGAGGGATACCCTGGGCGAGCTGTGCCGGGCCTTTGCAGAAAAAGGACTGGTGAACGGAGCTTCCTCCCACCGGGCGGAGCACTGGTTTTTCCTGGGACACGGCAAAGAGTTTGACAGCGACGTGAAGGAGCCCCTGGTGCGCGGCGACATTTACTGGCCCTCCATGCCGGAGGGAGACCACCACGACCTGTTCAGCCAGCCAGCCCCTTCGGAGGAATATCTGCAGGACTGGCTCACAAGAACCTGCGAGATCATCGACAGCTACCGCCCCAAGCTTCTCTATTTTGACTGGTGGATCCAGCACAGCGCATTCAAGCCCTATCTGAAAAAGCTGGCGGCCTATTATTACAACCGGGCGGAAGAATGGGGAGAAGAGGTGCTGATCAACTACAAGCACGACGCCTTCATGTTCGGCGCTGCGGTGGTAGACATTGAGCGCGGCCAGTTTGCGGATGTGAAGCCCTACTACTGGCAGACCGACACTGCGGTGGCTTTAAACTCCTGGTGCTACACCCAGGGCAACAGCTACCGCCCTGCGGCCGACATCATCTGCGATCTGGTGGACATCGTGAGCAAAAACGGAAACCTTCTCCTGAACGTGGGGCCTAAGGCGGACGGAACCATCCCGGAGGAGGATGCGGCGATCCTCACAGAGATCGGAGAGTGGCTGAGCGTGAACGGAGAGGCCATTTACGGCTCCCGCGTGTGGAGAAAATACGGTGAAGGCCCTACCCAGGTGGTGGAGGGACAGTTCTCCGACGGCATCAAAAAGGAGTTCACCTCACAGGACATCCGTTACACCATGAACGGAACGAACCTGTATGCCACCGTGATGAGATGCTCTGAGGACGGCAGCTACTGCTTCCCTGCCCTGGGCGAGCAGGATGCCTCCAGGAAACCCAACTTCCACGGCCTGATCCGGGAGGTATCGGTGCTGGGCTTTGATTCTGCCTGCGAATGGACGCGGGATGAGAGCGGCCTGCATGTGAGGACGACGGGAGTGGCGTCCGATAAGCCGGTGGTGTTTAAGGTGGTTTTGGATTAAAGGTTTTTGGATTTTCTGAATATGGATTAAGGGGCTGTGGCGCTGAATGGCGCTTCGGCCCTTTTTCTCATACAATAGGAAAGTTCCTTTCCTATTGTATGAAAAAGAACGCTCCGCTGTAGATGCGCACTCGCGCGGGAGGCAGATATTGCCTGACGGCAATCGCGCTCGGCGCGGGTGTGCGTCAAGACGCACACTTTTTTATATGGATTTCATCAAAGCGTTACTGCTCACTGGCAGGCCGGCAGACAGTAACGTACCAAAGCAGGCTGCTGCTCCGCCTGACACTCCGTTTGTTTACAGAAGAAAATGATTATGGTATCTTAAAAGTGATAAAGCCGATGAATTTCCTCAAAATTGGGACAAAAGAGAATTGGAGGCGCAGGAATCATGATTTGCAGAACCTACCCGATCAATGAATTAAAAAACTACAAATACGTTGTGATCCTCTCCTGGTATGACGGCAGAATCCTGTTAAGCAGACACAAAGACAGAACTACCTGGGAGACGCAGGGCGGGCATATAGAAAAGGGGGAAACACCCTTTGAAGCGGCCAAGCGGGAGCTGTACGAGGAATCCGGTGCGCTGGATTACGCGATGGTCCCCCTGTGTGACTACTGGGCGGGAGAGGAGGATGGCAGCGATGGGGCGGCAGGAATGGTGTTCCGGGCTGTGATACGCAGGCTGGGCCCGATGCCTGAGAGTGAAATGGCAGAAGTGCAGGGCTTTGACAGCCTGCCGGACAGCCTTACATACCCTGCCATTACACCGGTGCTGTTCGAGTATTCTGAAAGCAGCAGGAGGAATCCCCAATTTGCCTGAGGGAATGAAATATGCTAAAATAGACCCGACAAAACAAAAGGAGGTTCCCATCCCAATGACCCCGACAGTAACCATCATCATCCCTATTTACAATGCAGAAGCCGGGCTGAGACGCTGCGTGGACAGTGTGCTCAACCAGCGGTTTACGGATTTTGAGCTTCTTCTGGTGGACGACGGAAGCCAGGATGCTTCAGGCAGCATCTGTGAGGAATACGGAAAAAAGGATCCCCGTGTGCAGGTGATCCACAAGGAAAACACGGGAGTATCCGACACCAGAAACCTGGGGATTCAGAGGGCGCGGGGGGAGTTTATCCAGTTCCTGGACAGCGACGACTGGATCACGCCCGACGCTACCAGCCTGATGGTGCGCGCAGCGCAGGAGAGCGGCTGCGGAATGGTGATCACCGATTTTTACCGGGTGATCGGGGACCGGGTTTCCCATAAGGGGGACATTGAAAAGGACGGCGTGCTGACATTGGAGGAATTTGCCGGATTTATGATGGAAAACCCTGCGGATTTTTATTACGGCGTGCTGTGGAACAAGCTTTTCAGGCGGGAGCTCATCGAACGGTATGCCCTGGCTATGGACAAGACCATCAGCTGGTGCGAGGATTTCATGTTCAATCTGGAATATCTGCGCCATACGGAAAGGATCTATGCGCTCAGGGTCCCGGTATATTATTATGTGAAAACCAAGGGCTCGCTGGTGAGCCAGGGGCTGAGCCTGGCAAAGACGATCCGGATGAAAAGGATGGTTTTCGAGTATTATCATGATTTTTACAAGGCTGTGCTGACGGAGGAGGATTATGAGAAAAACCGCCTTCTGGTTTACCGCTTCCTTCTGGATGCGGCCGGAGACGGAGCGGTGCCGCCCTCCATTTTCTCAGGCTCCAGAAAGCTGGGGGATGAGAGGAGCAGCGTGAGCCATGAGGCTCTGGACGGGGACAGCGTGCTGCTGGATGCGTACCGGGACAGGAAGCTTTTAGAGCACTGCCTGGATCCGGCGGCCATCAAGAATGGGCTGACGCTGGCGGAAATCAGCCTTTTGATCTATTTTGGCCAGAAGCCCAGGGTGGATACGCTGAAGGAGCTGGCGGACATCACCAATATGTCCCGGAGCCGCCTGGCGGTGGCTATGCAGAAGCTTTCCATGAAGGAGCTGATCCGGGTGGAAAACCAGGTGGAGGTGGTGCTTCTGCCCGCCTCGGAGCCGGTGCTGGCAGATCTGGAGGCGGCGCAAAAGGACTATGAGACGGTCAAATACAGCGGCTTTACGGAGGAGGAGCTGATCCAGTACGCATATCTGAACAACAGGATCAAGGAAAATATCAACCACATCCTGAAAAAAGAGAACCGGAAGCCGGAGGGCAGGAAGAAAAAGGCGGAGCGGACGGAAAAAAAGACGGAAAAGAAGTCGGGTAAAAAGGCGGAAAACCGCGCAGGCAGGAGCCGGGAAAACAATGCGGAGCCAAAGCCGGCAAAGGAGTATGAGAAATAGTGCAGAGCGGCTGAAACAGAAAAGGAACGGGGCCTTATGGGGAAGGCTTCCGTTCCTTTTCAGGGTATTGGAGAAGGCGGCCGAAAGTGCCGCTCATAAGTTAAAAGCGTATTCTGCGAAAAACATAGTCCCTCTCCGGCGTGCAGATGATCTCAAATACGCCGTCCTGATCCAGGGACAGGCTGCTGCGGAGACGGCTGACGGTAACCGACAGGATGTTGTCGGCGTTGCCGGGCTGATCGCCCCAGATCCTGCTGTACAGCTCCCGGCTGCTGACCCGCTGTCCGGCAGAGGATGCCAGATGGCAGAGAAGCTGGAACTGTTTCTGAGGAAGCTGGATCTTCGTATCGTTCAGAAGCACCTCCCCGGTCATCACGTTGATGTGAAGGGGCGGGTAATCGATAAGGTGATCCTGAATGCCCATAGTGCGCCGCAACAGGGCGGCGATCCGTGCGCCCAGAACGTTCAGATCATAGGGCTTGACCAGATAATCGTCCCCGCCCTGTGAAAAGCCTTTGAGGATACTGGCCGGCCCGCTCTGTCCGGACAGGAGAATAATAGGGACTGTGGAGAGCTGGCGAAGCTTCTGACAGAAATCCCCGGCGTCTGCATCGGGCATCTCCATATTCAGAAGAACCAGATCGGGAGCATATTCTTCAAAAATAAAATGCGCCTGCTGCAGCGTGTGGGCCTCATAGACCACATAGCCCTGCCGCTCCAGGTATTCCCGTGTGAAACGGCATACCTCAGGCTCAGCTTCCACCATCAGAATAATTGCCTGTCTCACATTGATCAGCCTCCTTTTTTTTCAATATAACATAAACCTTCCCGGCTGTGGAATGAATTTCAAAATTGAAATCGTTCAGGTCCCGGATAAGGTGTGAGCCCCTGTCCCCTCCAGGCACGGCCTGCGGCAGGTTCGATGCGTGGGCACGCTTCCGCTCGATCAAAAACGCAGCGGTACTAACGTACCAGAGGACGGTACGTAAGTACCGGCGTTTTTGAGACGGCCCGTGCATCGAATCCTGCCGCAGGCCGCGCCTGGAGGGGACAGGGGCAGCGCAGCGTATCGGAAAGAGTGAGCGGGTGAACAGTGTTTTTGCCGGATAAGTTTTTCCCGGCAAGAAAATCTTGACATATAATCCGAAATCGTACTATAATGGCTCGTGCGAGGATGATACGATTTCGGATTATATGTGTATAAATAACTGTTTTATACCAAAAGGGCAGACGTGGAAAACATAGGAAAGGGGAAGCGTTATTATGGATCAGAAATACGAGATTCTTCAGAGGATGATGCTGGCCTTCAACAAGATTGACGGTGTGTACTATCTTTTTTCCAGGCAGCTGGGAGTCAATGAGAATGAGCTGGCCTTTCTTTATGCGCTGAATGACGGGAAGGCCCATTCGCAAAGGGAGATCAGCGATAACTGGCTGATTCCCAGAACCACCATCAATACCATTGTGAAGCATATGGTGGAGGCGGGGTATGTGGTTCTGGAGGCGGAGGAGCATACGAAGGAGAAGACGATCCTGCTCACGGAGAAGGGGCGGGCGTATGCGGACAGGCTGCTTGGAAAGCTGTACCATGCGGAGGAGGCGGCGATTACGCGCACGCTGGAGCGTTTCTCACCGGAATTTGTGGAGGCTATGGAGGCTTTCGGGGAGGCGCTGTACATGGAACTGGGCGGCGCCCGGAGAAAGAAAAGGTAAGGAGAGCATTTTGTATGAAAACAGCAGAAAAGGTCAGGCAGAAAATCCAATTATCCGATCATTTCACTTATGGGAGACTGATGCGCTTCTGTTTTCCGTCCATGGTGATGATGGTGTTTACATCGATTTACGGCGTGGTGGACGGTTTCTTTGTCTCTAATTTTGTGGGGAAAACCCCTTTTGCGGCGATCAATCTGGTGATGCCCTTCGTTATGGTGCTGGGAGGCTTTGGCTTTATGATCGGCACAGGCGGAAGCGCGCTGGTGTCCATGACGCTTGGAATGGGAGAGCGGGAGCGGGCAAACCGGTATTTTTCCCTGCTGATCGCCTTCACGGTGGTTCTGGGGATCGGTCTGTCGGTGCTTGGGATCGTGATGATGCGGCCCATTTCCATCTGGCTGGGGGCGACGGAGGCCATGCTGGAGGACTGTGTGGTTTACGGAAGGACGGTTTTGATCTTTAACACCGCTTACATGCTGCAGAATGTGTTCCAGACCTTTCTGACCACCGCAGAGAAGCCCAGGCTGGGGCTGTTGGCCACGGTGGCGGCGGGGCTGACCAATATGGTGCTGGATGGGCTGTTCATTGCGGTTTTTCACTGGGGCGTGGCGGGGGCGGCGCTGGCCACGGGAATCAGCCAGGTGGTGGGAGGCGTCCTGCCCCTGCTCTATTTTGCCAGGCCCAACGGGAGTCTTCTGCGGCTTGTCAGGCCGGAATTTGAGGGAGGCGTCCTGCTGAAAACCTGCATCAACGGTTCGTCGGAGCTGATGACGAATATTTCCGGTTCCCTGGTGAGCATCGTTTATAATTTTCAGCTCCTGCGGTTCGCCGGGGAGGACGGCGTGGCGGCCTATGGGGTGCTGATGTACGTGCAGTTTATTTTTATTGCCATTTTCTTTGGCTATACCATCGGTGCAGGCCCCATCGTGGGCTACCATTACGGAGCGGGAAACCACGGGGAGATGAAGAACCTGCTGATCAAAAGCATGACCTTCACACTGTCCGCCGGCGCAGCCATGATGGTTCTGGCCCAGCTTCTGGCGGAGCCGCTGGCCCGTATGTTTGTAGGCTATGACGCCGGGTTGCTGGAAATGACGACCCATGCCTTCCGCCTGTTCGCGTTTTCCTTCCTGCTGGCGGGAGTGAATATTTTTGCATCCGCATTTTTTACCGCGCTCAACAATGGTGTGGTGTCGGCGGCCATCTCCTTTTTAAGGACGCTGGTGTTCCAGCTGCTGTCGGTGCTTCTCCTTCCGGTTTTCTTCGGGCTGGACGGGATCTGGTGGGCGATCACGGTGGCGGAGGTGTGCGCCTGCCTGATTTCCCTGGGCTTTCTGGCCGCGAAACGTAAAGCCTATCACTATCTGTGAGGCGTTGCGGCAGCTTTTGCGGGGCAAAGCCGCTCAGTTTATTCTGCGGAATTCCAGGGGCGTCATGCCCGTCGCCTTCTTAAACATGGCGATGAAATGGCTGGCGTCCTGAAAGCCCACCCGCCGGCCGATCTCCTGAATGCTGGTGCGCTGGGAGGTGAGCAGAAGCTCCCTGGCCTTGTTGATGCGGTAGCTGGTCAGGTATTCGTAGGCGGAGCAGCCCAGGAAGCGGCGGAACAGCCGGGAAAGGTACTGGGGGGTGACGTACACCTGGCGGCACAGGGCCTGTACCGTCAGCTCCCTTCCATAATTTGTTTCAATCTCTTGTATCACAGGAGCCACATAACGGGCATAAAGGGGATCCGCCGCCAGGTCTGCCGCAGATCCCCCGCCTGCCAGGAGAAGCAGCAGCCGGTAACAGTCCGTGGAAATATCCTGTTCGTCCGCAGGAGGATGCTCATATTTGGCCATCACCTGACTGATCAGCCCGTTGATCCGCGCTCCGGTCTCTTTTTCCGTGAAAAGGAAAGGACGGCTTCCCACCATTTTCCCGATGCTTCCCTCCAGCGTTCCGGTAAAGGTGGCGAAGGCTGTCTGCCACGGGGTAAGCCCCCGGTAGGAATGGCGCACAAAGGGGGCGATCAGAATGCCCTCCCCCTCCCGCACCACATACTCCCGCCCTGCTATCTCAAACTGTCCGCACCCGGCCTCCGTCTGCAGATAGTGATACAGCGGATATCCCCCGGAGCGCACCACAGGCTCCTGTATCCAGCGGTTTCCTATGGAATCAAAGATAAACGGCTCGCTCACAGGCGAGCTTTTAAAATGGATCGGCATACGCGCTCCCTCCCGTAAAAGAAATTTGGTTTCAAAATCTTTTATTTTTTATCCTAACATATTACACACAGCCCTGTCCATTTGTATTATAATCTATCTCAGGCTATCAGTATCTGTCGTTTGGGGCTGCCGCGGACGGTAACGCTGGGTTTGGGATCAGGCGCAGGCGTTGCCGCGCAGGGAGCCTGACGCAGGACGGAGACGAGGAAAGACCGGCCTCACAGCCTTCCGGAGAAACAGTCCCGGCTGCGGCCGGTAAGAAAGGACGCGATTATGGAACACACATTCAAGCGAATCCTCTACGGAGGAGACTACAACCCCAACCAGTGGCCCAGAGAGGTCTGGGACGAGGACATGAAGCTTTTCAGACAGGCTCATATCAACAGCGCCACCATCAACGTATTTTCCTGGGCAAAGCTGCAGCCCACGGAGGAGACGTATGATTTTGACCGCCTGGACGAGATGGTGGATATGCTCAGCAGGGAGAACAGCGATATTGTAATGGCAACCTCCACAGGAGCCCTTCCCGCGTGGATGGTGAAGGACTATCCGGAGGTGGCCAGAGTGGACTACGAGGGCCGCCGCCATGTGTTCGGCCAGCGCCACAATGCCTGCCCCAATTCCCCTGTGTACCAGAGGTTTGCCAGAAGGCTGGCTTCTAAGCTGGCTGAGAGATATGGCAGCAATGAGAATGTGGCCTGCTGGCATATCAACAACGAGTACGGCGGGGAGTGCTACTGCGAAAACTGCGCCAAGGCCTTCCGCGTATGGCTGAGAAAGAAATACGGCACCATCGAGGCAGTGAACGAGGCGTGGAACATGGAGTTCTGGGGCCATTCCGTATACAGCTGGGACGAGATCGTGCCGCCCAACATCCTGGGAGACGGCATCGGCACGGAGAAAACCGCTTTTGCAGGGCTTTCCATTGATTACCGCAGGTTCATGTCTGACAGCATTCTGGAAAACTTCAAGATGGAGAGAGACGCCATCCGCGAGTTTGATAAGGAGACGCCCATCACCACCAACCTGATGGGAACCTACAAGGGGCTGGATTATTTCAAGTGGGCGAAGGAGATGGACATTGTATCCTGGGATAATTACCCCAGCTACAACACTCCCTGGAGCCAGACGGCCATGCGCCACGATCTGATGAGAGGCCTGAAAAACGCTCCCTTCATGCTGATGGAGCAGACCCCCAGCCAGCAGAACTGGCAGCCCTACAATTCCTTAAAGAGGCCGGGACAGATGCGCGCCCAGAGCTATCAGACCGTTGCCCACGGCGCGGACACCATCCAGTTCTTCCAGCTGCGCCGCAGCAAGGGAGCCTGCGAGAAGTTCCACGGCGCGGTGATCGCCCACGCGGGAACCGGCAATACCAGGGTATTCCGTGAGGTAACACAGCTGGGTGAGGAGCTGGAGAAGCTGGGAGCCTCCACCCTGGGCTCTGTGAACGAGGCTGAGGTGGGAATCGTTTTTGACTGGGACAACTACTGGGCGCTGGAGTACACCAGCGGCCCCAATGTGGACCTGATGTACGTGGATCAGATCCATCAGTATTATGAGTACTTCTATAACCGGAACATCCCGGTGGATATGATCCCTGTGGATGGGGATTTCAGTAAGTACAAGATGGTGGTGGCTCCCGTGCTGTACATGGTAAAGGAGGGGATGAAGGAGGCCCTGGAGGCTTTCGTTCAGACAGGAGGAATCCTGGTGACCACCTACATGAGCGGTATCGTGGATCAGTCCGACAATGTGCATCTGGGAGGATACCCCGGGCCGCTCCGCGCCATGGCAGGCGTATGGGTGGAGGAGATCGACGCCCTGGCTCCCGAACAGTTTAATGAGGTGCGTTTCCAGGATGGAACCACTGCAGCCTGCCGCCTGGTGTGCGATCTGATGCACCTGGAGGGCGCTCAGTGTGTAGCGGAGTACGGAAGCGATTTCTACGCGGGAACCCCGGCGGTGACGCGCAACGGCTTTGGCCAGGGTGCGGCCTACTATATCGGAACCGATATGCAGGCGGACGGTACTGCAAAGGTGCTGGATATGGCGGTGGCAGAGGCTGGCGTGAAGCCTGTGGTGGAAGGCGGAGAAGGCCTGGAGATCGTGCGCAGACGCGCGGATGACTGCGATTTCTACTTCCTGATGAACTTTAAGGATGAGGCTGCCCCGGCGCCTGCCGTTCTTGCCGGAAAGACGGACGTTCTCACCGGGAAGGCGGTGAAGGAGGGCGAGCTGCTTTCCAAATATGACGTGAAGATCGTGCGCGTGGAGAGATAAGAGCAGAATCCGGAGATGAGCCGGAATTGCTGCTGACAAACTTAATATAAACCTATCAGGGCTCCTGTCTGCCGGATTTGATGGCGGACAGGGGCCTTTTTGATACAATAGGAAAGCTTCTTTCCTATTGTATCAAAAAGGACGCTCCGCTGTGGATGCGCACTCGCGCGGGAGGCAGATATTGCCTGACGGCAATCGCGCTCGGCGCAGGTGTGCGTCAAGACGCACACTTTTGATACATAGGAAAGTTCATAATTTTGAACAGCGCAACTTTTTTCCTTCCTTTGCCGTCTATTCTTATTATAGAAATAACAGCCTGACCTTCCGCAGCTGTTTTCCCTGGATTTTGCGGGGCAGGACGGAGGCGTGGGCAGGCTGCTTCGGATAGTGGAAAGAGGGAAAAGCATGGTTTTTGGCAGCCTGATTTTTATATTTGGATTCCTGCCCGTTTTTTTTCCGATTTATTACCTTGTCCCTGTCAAAGGCAGAAATCTGGTGCTTTTTGCGGGAAGCCTGGCCTTTTATGGCTATGGAGTGAAGGAGGAGCCGGAATATTTCTGGCTGCTTCTTTTATCTGTGCTGGTTAATTACCTGTGCGGTGTGCTCATTGGCAGGAGCAAAACAAGAGGTGGCGGGGGGATCTGGCTGGGGGCGGGGCTTTTTTATAATGTGGGGCTTCTGCTTTTTTTCAAATATACGGATTTTCTCCTGGAGACGGGAAACAGAATCGCTTCTCTGGCCGGCTTTGGAGAGGTATTTTCTCTGCTTCATCTGGTTCTGCCTGTGGGGATCAGCTTTTATACGTTTCAGAGTATTTCCTATCTGGTGGACGTGTACCGGGGAGACACCCGGTATGAAAGCTCTCTCATCGCTTTTGGGGCCTACCTTTGCATGTTTCCCCAGCTGATTGCAGGCCCCATCGTCACTCATGCAAGGGTGCGCAGACAGCTTCGGCACAAGGCGGTCTGCGGGAAAAACACGGAGGAGGGATTGAGGGAGTTTACCATCGGACTGGGAATGAAGGTGCTGGTGGCCAATCAAATGGGCAGGCTGTGGGGACAGGTGGAGGCGATCGGCTTTGAGAGCATTTCCACCCCAATGGCCTGGCTGGGGCTGGCGGCGTTCAGTTTTCAGATCTATTTTGACTTCTATGGCTATTCCCGGATGGCCCGCGGCCTGGGGCTGATGCTGGGCTTTTACTTCCCGGACAACTTTCAGGATCCCTATCTGTCGGGAAGTGTGACGGAATTCTGGCGGCGGTGGCATATGACGCTGGGAAGCTGGTTCCGGGAATATGTGTACATACCTCTTGGCGGAAACCGGGCACATCTTTTGAGAAATACGCTGGCAGTCTGGCTCCTCACCGGGCTCTGGCATGGAGCCAGCTGGAATTTTGTACTCTGGGGGCTTTTGCACTGCGGGCTGATCCTGATGGAAAAGGCCGGGCTGAAACGGATCCTGGCGCACTCTCCCTTCAGAGGACACTTGTATATGAGCATACTGATCCCTCTGTCCTGGCTTCTGTTTGCTGTGCCCGATCTGGCTCAGGCCAGGCTCTATTTTCTCAGATGCTTTCCCTTTCCGGGGCAGGAGACGGCCGCAGTCTTTGCGGGGGACTTCCTGAAATATGGTGAGATGTACGCGATTTCCCTGTCGGCGGCGCTGCTTCTGTGTACGGGCATCCCCGGCAGGCTGTATCGGAAATACAAGACCTCCCTTGCCGCTGTGCTTTTTCTCCTGGCAGTATTCTGGGGAAGCGTCTGGTGTATGCACATGGGGATGGAGGATCCGTTCCTGTATTTTCGCTTTTGAGAGACGGGAAACCGTCAGATTGTGAGGCAGTGATGAGAAAGTATTCCTATGGAAAATGTCTGATCCTCAGTGCGGCTGTGGTTTTGAGCCTTTATGGTTTTGAGCAGCTTGTGGTGAGCGGGCAGAATAAGGGGGAAAACCGGACAGCGGCAGAGCCTGCGGTGATGGGAAGCGCGGACAGAGAGGATACGGAGGGGGAAAGCCTGGCGGATAACGCTGCATTTTCTGGCGTGGGAGATTCCGTGTCCGGGGACGGCGCTCCGGGGGAGGAAGCGGCTGGCCCGGGGAGAGACGTCCCGAAGGCTTCCGATCCCGGCAGCTTTCATTCCGCAGCCGCTGACGCAGAAGTGTTTCATGACGCGCTTTTCATTGGAGATTCCAGGACGGTAGGGCTGATGGAGTATGGGGATCTGGGAGCTGCGACAGTTTTTGCGGATTCCGGGATGAGTGTATTTAAGGTGTGGGAAACGCAGGTGAAGCTTCCCTCCGGTGAGAAATGCAGGCTTCAGCAGGTGCTGGAGGAGGGCTCCTTCGGAAAAATCTATATCATGCTGGGGCTGAACGAGCTGGGATACCCTTATGAGAGCATTGTGGCGAAGTACAGGGCGCTTCTGGAGGAGGTGAGACGGCTGCAGCCGGAGGCGGAGATTTTTCTGGAGGCCAATCTGCACGTATCAGAAAAAAGATCGTCCTCCTCAGATATTTATAACAATGCTGCTATTGACCGTCTGAACGGGGAAATCCGGGAAATGGCTGAAGAAAAGGGGGCATTTTATCTGGATATTAATGTTATGTTTGACGATGCCGGGGGAAATCTGGACGCGCAGTACACGGTGGACGATGCCCATGTGCTGGGAAAATATTATATGGACTGGTCAGGATGGCTGGCAGAGGAAACAGTACGGGCTCTGGAGGGGTGAGCCGGGGGAGGGGCTGTAGCCGGTATCGGAGGATAAATCAATTTTTTGTCAGGATAAATCATTGTTTTTGGCAGGCGGCTGTGGAAAAATAAAGGTACTGTTTACAGCAGGATCAAATATGCTCCGGCATGCTTGAAAAGAATGAAAATAAGCCTGATGGCTTATTTTCAGCCAACAGTTATGTGCCGGAGCGTCACAAAACTGTGAGTATCGCAGGTGAGAAACCACATGTGTGTTTTCTCACCGCGGCCGGAGCAGAAAGCGCTCCGGCATGGAGGTAAAAATGGAAAAAAAGATCTTATGCTATACCAGGCGGCCGGAGGAGGACGGGATTTATTCCCGCAAGCTGGCCGACAGCATGCATCTGGCCCTGGTGGAGGAGAGCGGAGCGTGTACGCCGCTCAATCACAATTCCGGTATTTTGTATGCCAAAGCCACACAGCGCCACGACGGCGTGCTGGTGGCGAAAAGTCTGAAAAGTCCCTGGCTGTTTGCCATGGCGGACGGCGGTTTCGGGGTGCTTGCCGTGCGGACAGAGGCGGACGGAGCGCCCGATGCGGAGTCGGAGGGAAAGCTTTTGTTTTTCACATCCAGGGATCTGATCCGGTATCAGGAGCATAAGCTGCTGGATCTGGGCAGAGGAGAGCATATTCGGGAGGCGGCCTGCCGGTACGAGGGGAAGCGGTACATATTGGAGTGGAAGGAATGGGATGGAAGGTGCTTTCAGGCCGAGTTTGAAAGCTTTCCTGAAAAGGGCTTCCCGGAGGGAGCAGCCGTGTCGGCTGCAGAGAAGATGGAAATGAAGGCGGAACAGGATAAGCTGCTCCAAAAAGAGGCGCAGGACGGAGGGCTTGCGCTGCCCAAGGGGGCGAAGCCCTGCAATATTCTGTCTGTGCCCGCGGAGACTGCGGACAGGCTGGCTGTCAGGCTCCTTCCTCCTGTGAACACGGCCAACGAGGCGCCAAAGAGGGTGAGGGCTTCCTGTGCAGAGGAGCTTGCCGGGGTAAAGGCCACGGCGCGTTACAGCGACGGCACCAGTGTGGAAAAGCGTGTGGACTGGTGTGCCGGGGAGGTGGATTTCACCAGGCCGGGAACCTACCGGGTCACCGGGCGGGTGCATCAGGAGCGTTATGAATTTCCCATTGCCTGGCACCGGGCGGATCCCTGCATCGGCAGATGGAAGGGAAAATACTATTTTATCGCAACCAACGATTATGACAACAACCACTCCATCTATATCCGTGAGGCAGATACCATTCCCGGCCTGGTGACGGCGCAGGAGAGCCTGATCCTGGATACCTCCATGTATCCCCATCTGGGCAATCTTCTGTGGGCGCCGGAATTTCACATCATCAAGGACAGGCTGTATATTTTCCATGCGGGCACGCCCGGAGAGTTTGAGAAGGAGCAGTGCCATGTGATGGCTCTGAAGGAAAACGGGAACCCCATGAAGGCCTCCGACTGGGAGATGCCGGTGCGGGTGGTGAGGAAGGACGGCAGTTACCTGTATAATGAGCAGGGGATCACGCTGGATATGACCGAATGGGAGGTGGACGGCAGGTGCTATGCGGCCTGGTCCCAGCGGCAGTTTTTCCCGGTGGATCAGGGGGCGTGGCTGTATATTGCCGAGATCGACCCGGATCAGCCCTGGAAGCTGATCTCAGATCCCGTCCTTCTGTCCATGCCGGAGTACGGCTGGGCCAACAATCATACCTTTGTGGACGAGGGGCCGTTTGCGCTGTTTGGAAAGGATAAAATTTTCCTCACCTTCTCCAGCGCGGCGGTGGACAGCACCTATGTAGTGGGCCTTCTGTCCGCAGACCTTTCCGCGGATCTGCTGGATCCTGCAAGCTGGACGAAGGAGAATTATCCGCTCATGTCCTCCAGAAGCAGGGAAGGGGAATTTGGGACGGGGCACAATTCCTATGTGACGGATGAGGACGGACTGGTATGGAACGCTTACCATGGCCGCCCCGGCATAGAAGGGCCCAGAAGCTCCGGTCTGCGCCGGGTGCATTTCGGGCCGGAGGGTAATCCGGTCCTGGATCTGACGGAGGAGAGGGATCTGATTCCCGAACTGGCCTGGGTGAGCACGGAAGTGGTGGTGGAATAAGAACCGGGCCGTGAGAGGCGGAAGAGGGCGCGGCCGGGACTGGGCCGGAGAGGATGCGGTGAAAGGGGGAAAAGGGCGCGGGCCGAAACAGGCGCTATTTCCCCTGTTCCCCTGCCTGCCGGAAGCGGCTGGGGCTTGTCCCGGTGAGCTGCTTGAACTGGCGGCAGAAGTGTTCCACATTTCGGTAGCCGCAGAATTCAGCCACGGAAGCCACCGTCTTTTCCGTGTAGAGGAGCTGATCCCTGGCCAGCCGGATGCGGGCGCGGATACAGTCGTCCATGCAGGAGAGACCGAAGGCGTCCCTGTAGAGGGTCTGCAGATAGCCTTCGGAAAGATGAAGCCTCTGCGCCATCACGGACACGCTCCAGGCCTCCTGCGGAGCGTTGTAGATGGCCTTGCGCAGAGCCAGCAGATCCTGGCTGCGGGAATGGGGCGGCCTGTGGGGGGTATATTTTCCGGCGGCCTCATTCAGCTCTGTGAAAAGAAGGGCGAGAAGCTGATCCACGATCCGCTCATTGTTGCTGCCCGGAAAGGAATTTTTCCAGGTGAGAAGCTGGAACAGGTTGTGGCAGTATTCTGCATCGGCCAGTGAAAAAGGCGTTCCCAGCAGAGGAAAGGTGAGAACGGCCTCCTCGTCGGAATCGAAACGGCACCAGTCGTTTTCATAGCGGTCTCCGCAGGCCTGATAATGGATGGGCATACCGGGTGCGTACAGCACGGCGGAGCCGGCCGGGTACTCCCGCAGGAGCGCCTGACGCTCCTGCAAAGATGACTGGCATTCCTGCGGGGGCGGCCGGTGCCCTTCCGGCAGGAGGGCGGCGCTTTCCTTCTGGCATTCCTCTGCCGGAAGGCTGTCCCGGGGCACTGAAAAAAGGGCAGGGGTGCGGGTGAGCACCAGCAGCCAGCAGTCGTGTCCCTGGGGAACGTGAAAAACAAAATCCTGTGTATGCCTGGCGTCGTATTCCACATAGCGGATATGATTCATGGTTACCTCACATTCTTTGGGCCGGCGGTGAAAAGGCTCGTTTGATCGTGAAAAGTATACTTCATATAAAAGAAACAGTCAACGCGATGGAAAGGAGATATTACAATTATGAAGAAACAGGCATTGAATCCCTATCTGCCCTCCTGGGAATACATACCGGACGGAGAGCCGTATGTATTTGACGGGAGAGTGTACGTGTACGGCTCCCATGACCGTTTCCGCGGCCACGCCTACTGTCTGAACGATTATGTGTGCTGGTCGGCACCGGAGGATGACCTGGGCGACTGGCGTTATGAGGGCGTGATCTATCGGAAAACCCAGGACCCTCTCAACCCTGACGGCATGATGTGCCTCTATGCGCCGGATGTGACGGTGGGGCCTGACGGCAGATACTATCTGTACTATGTGCTGGACAAGGTATCGGTGGTATCCGTGGCTGTGTGCGACACTCCTGCCGGACAGTACGAATTCTACGGCTATGTGCATTATCCCGACGGTACCCGTCTGGGAGAGCGGGAAGGGGATGAGCCCCAGTTTGATCCGGGGGTGCTGACCGAAGGGGAGAAAACCTATCTGTACACGGGCTTCTGCGCCATCGGGGACACCTCCAGGACAGGCCCCATGGGAACGGTGCTTTCCTCGGATATGCTCACCATCCTGGAGGGGCCTGTGAACATTGCGCCCAGCCAGCCCTACAGCGCGGGCAGCAGCTTCGAGGGACATGAGTTCTTTGAAGCTCCCTCCATCAGAAGGAAGGGAGATACCTATTATTTTATCTATTCCTCCATCGCCATGCACGAGCTGTGCTATGCCACAAGCACGGATCCCATGAAGGGCTTCGTTTACGGGGGCGTGATCGTGAGCAACGCGGATCTGCATATCGATACCTACAAGCCTGCGGAGCGGACTATGGCTTACGGCGGGAACAACCATGGAAGCATCGTGGAGATTGCAGGGAAATGGTATATTTTCTATCACAGGCAGACGGATGGAACCAATTTCAGCAGGCAGGGCTGCATCGAGGAGATTTCCTTCCGGGAGGACGGCAGCATTGTGCAGGCGGAGATTACCTCCTGCGGAGCCAACGGCGGCCCGCTGATCGGCAAAGGGCAGTATCCGGCTTATCTGGCCTGCCATCTGTTCGCCAACGATCCGGCGCTCACCACAGGCGCGCCCGGAGAGTGGATGGACTGCCGTTTCCCCAAAGTGACCCAGGACGGAAAGGACGGGGATGAGGAGATCGGTTACGTGGCTAATCTGCGGGACGGAGCCCATGCCGGCTTTAAATATTTTGACTGTAAGGGTATTACCAGCGTGGCAGTCCGTGTGCGTGGCTACTGCAAGGGAGCCATCGGCGTGAAAACCGGCTGGGACGGAGAGGCGCTGGGCTGGATCCCTGTGGAATTTACCAACGAGTGGAAGGAATACAGGGCGGATATTGCCATACCGGATGGAGTGCATTCGCTGTATTTTGTGTATAAGGGAACGGGAGCGGCCAATCTGGCCTCCTTTGAGCTTGGTTAAAGAGGCGGCGGAGAGCGTCTCTGTTTCGGAAGGGAGAGGAAAATGAGGGATTGGATGCGCCCGGTATGGGCAGGGGGAAACATAATCAGGGAAACCTTTGCCATGGTGGAGGAGGACGGTGTCTGTGCCGCGCCCTTCCTTTATGAGCCGGAGGAAATACTGGCCGTAGAAGGCTATGACGGTACGCGGACCTATGAAATGGGAAAGGACTGTACGGTGGAGGACGGAAAGCTGGTGCTGACAGCAGACAGCGATATTCCCCGCGCGCAGTGGGAGGACTTTTATTACTCGTCCCATGAGGCTGCGATGGAGGGGCAGAAGCGCACGGACATGAATTTCGGCCCGGTGAACACCACGGACGGAAGGTATGTGATCCTGGATGCCATCGGGCATCCTGAGCTGGTAACACGCTTCCAGCTGGCAGTCACCTATCGGACGAAGGAGGAGTGGCCGGGAGAAATGCCGTCCTCCGGCCTGGAGTATCTGCCTCGTTTCCGGGAAAAGCTGGAGAAAAAGGAGCCGGTGAGGCTCCTTCTCTACGGGGACAGTATCTCCTGTGGCTTTGACTGCAGCGGCATGTACGGCCAGAAGCCGGGGCAGCCCATCTGGCCGGAGCTGGTGAAGGATGATCTGGAGCAGTATTACGGTGTGAAGATGGAACTGATCAACACATCTGTGGGAGGCGTGGCCTCTGACTGGGCACTGGAGCATGTGCAGGAGAGGGTCTGCGCTCATCGGCCCGACCTGGTGTGGCTGGGCTTTGGGATGAATGACCGCTGTCCGGGAGTGGAATATGCTCAGAAAACAAAGAGCCTGATGGAGGCAGTCAGAAGCGGCTGCCCTGAGACGGAATTCGTCCTCATGGCAACCACCCTCCCCAACCCTCTGGTAAAGACAGCTCCCTTCCATTTCTGGGCGTATCAGGATGAGTATACAGATGCCTTACAGACGCTGTGCGGACCCGGCGCGGTGCTGGCGGATGTTCAGGGCGTACAGAAGACCCTGATGCAGAGGAAGAGATATATTGATATGACGGGAAACCTGCTCAACCATCCCAACGATTATCTGGCCAGGATCCAGGCCCAGGTGGTGGCTGCTGTGCTGAAGCCCTGAGCGGAGAGGCCGGATTACTGCTCTGTGTAAAAATTTTACTAAATTTTTCGTGGAAATGCGCCTTGTTATTTGAAATTGTGCCTGTTATAATAAAGTTTATCGTTAAAATAAACGGGGAATACCAGAGAAGGGAGACAGGCATGGTAACACTGAAGGAGATCGCAAAGGAATGCAATGTTTCCGCAACGACCGTTTCCAATATCCTGAATGGAAAAAACAATGTAAGTGAGGAAACCAGGAAAAGGGTGATGGAGGTGGTACAGCTGCGGGGGTATCAGCCAAACTACATCGCCCAGGGGCTGCGCAACCGCCGGACGAAGATGATCGGTATTATCGCAGAGGACGTGGCCCAGTTTTCCACGCCGGTTATCATGGAAGGCATTATGGAGTATTTTGAAGAGGCGGGGTATCGTACCATGATTGAAAACCTGCGTCTGTATGCCAGGTGGGGGGATTCCTGGTACGAGGATGAGGGAGCGTACCGTTCGGTTCTGGAGCCTGCACTTCAGGAGCTTATCTCCATCAAGGTGGACGGATTGATCTATATTGCGGGCCATGCCAGGATATTGAGAAGCTTTTCCGGTGAAACCGCGATCCCGTCTGTGATGGTGTATGCTTATACGGATTCTCCCCGCGTGCCGTCGGTGGTGATCGATGATGAACAGGGCGCTTATGATATGACGAAGTACCTGATCTCCATGGGGCATCAGAGGATTGCTGTGCTGGGAGGCCGGGAGGACAACATTCATACGCAGAAGCGTTTGAAGGGATACCAGAGAGCGCTGTTTGAATCACGGCTCCTATATAATCCGGAATGGGTTTTTTATGGAAACTGGCAGAAGGATTCCGGGTATGAAGCGGCGGAGAAGCTGTATCGTACCGGGGCTACGGCAATTTTCTGTATGTCGGACCGGATGGCGGGGGGTGTGTACGAGTACTTTTATGAGAACGGGATCAGAGTGGGGGAGGATATTTCTGTTGCCGGTTTTGATAATCAGGAGATGGCAGAATTCTTCAGCCCGGGGCTGACTACCATGGAGCTGAATCTGCGCCACATCGGGTATGAAGCCGGAAAACTGATGATTGACAGGCTGGCAGAGGGGAAAAAGGAAGAAAGAGCGGATGCAGGGCAGGCGCTGGAGCTGTATATTCCCTGTAATTTCATAGAGCGCAGGTCGGTGAAGCGCGTGTAAGCCTTTGGAACCGTGTGGAGAAGCGGGATAGAGGTTTGGAAAAAAGGCCGGGAATGAAAAAGCGGAAAGCTTTTGATTCCCGGTCTTTTTGTGTAAGCAGGAATGGGCTGTCTTTCGCCGGACTGCGGAGAACAGGGAGACACCGCTGACCGGCCGGCGGTGTGGGATACTGCCTCGGACAGAACCTGAACGCCCTGATCCGATAACGGCGATGTATAAAACGATTAAATTATTTTTATGTATGCGATAATTATACAAAAGCCATTAATATAAGGCGTTTTGCAAGAAAATTGAATAGAAATATTGTTGAATATGTGAGAAAATATGGCTAAATAAAATATTTTATTGACAAATATATGCGGGGGGGGGTATAATTCGTGTACAAGATAAGTTTAACGATAAATAAACATGGCAGAGCCGTACATTTTAATGAAATTATGTTCACATTACATGACCGTTTTCTGCTGTCTGACGGGATGATAAGACACAGTAGAAAATCGGTGGAGAGAAGGATGCAGAGAACAGCTTTGAGGATCCTGAGAATGTTCATGATGTGACCGTCAGATATGAGGGGGCGTCGGAGCATTTTAAATACTCGGCACCGGCACATTCCGTGAGCGTACTTCGGCTTTCCAAAAAACAGGAGAAATAAGGGGAGGTAGCAGATGAGCTTATTTAAAGACAAAAAGAAGTGGCATTCGTTCAAACTGTTCTTATTTATCGTACCGTTTTTGATTCTGGTGCTGATGTTTTCCTACTATCCGCTGTACGGATGGATGTATGCCTTTTATGACTACAGACCGCCGCGCCCTCTGTCGGATGCGGAGTTTGTGGGGTTGAAATGGTTCAAGTCCCTGGTGGAAAACGAGGTTAAGGTCAAACAGCTTCTTCAGGTTCTGGCCAACACCTTTGCCATGAGCGCGATCACCCTGGGAACCTCCTGGCTGCCCATGTTCTTTGCGGTATTCCTGAATGAGATCCGTTGTGTTCCTTTCAGAAAGTTCGTGCAGACTGTAACCACCCTGCCCAACTTCATCAGCTGGGTTCTGGTGTACTCTGTGGCTTTCTGCCTGTTTAACAGCACCGGCATGGTGAACACTGTGCTGATAAACCTGGGGATCATTGAAGAACCGATTCTTCTTCTGCAGTCCTCCAGCCATGTCTGGCTGACCCAGTGGCTGTGGCTGACGTGGAAGAACCTGGGATGGTCGGCAATTATGTACATAGCGGCTATTTCCAGTATTGATGACGAGCTGTTTCAGGCGGCCAAGGTGGACGGGGCAACCAGGATGCAGATCATCCGCCATATTACGATTCCCAGTCTGCTGCCAACCTTCTTCGTCCTGCTGATGATGAACATTGGACATTTCCTTTCCAATGGCATGGAGCAGTATTATGTGTTCCAGAACGCATTTAATAAAGAGAAGATCCAGGTGCTTGACCTGTACGTTTATAACCTGGCGATGGGAAGCGGAAGCTATTCCGTATCCGTAGCGCTGAGTATGCTTAAGAGCTTGATCAGCGTGGTTCTGTTGATGGTTGCGAATACAGTTTCCAAGATTACACGCGGCGAAAGCTTCCTGTAACAGACCGGAAAGGAGAAGGCTATGAATAAAGAAGTGAAAAAGCACAAAATGCACGAGAGCGTTGGAGATCGTATGGTCAGCGTGATCTGCTACATTGTATTTGCCATCGCAGCGCTTCTGTGCATTTATCCCTTTTACTATATTTTTATCAATACCATCAGCGCCAATGATTTAAGCTCCCGGGGCGCCATCCTGTTCTGGCCGCAGCAGATCCATTTTAAAAACTATACCAGCGCCATGAAAATAGACGGGCTGCTTCAGGCGGGTCTGATCTCTGTCTCACGTACCGTGATCGGAACCATTGGCACGGTGAGCGCCTCCGCATTTCTTGGCTTCATGTTCACCCAGGAGAAGATGTGGCACAGGAAGCTCTGGTATCGCCTGGTGGTGGCGACCATGTACTTTAACGCAGGTATCATTCCCTGGTTTCTGGTGATGAAGAATATGGGGCTGACCAATAATTTCTGGGGCTATATCCTTCCCGCGATTGTGTCTCCCTTCCACATCGTGCTGACCAAAACCTTTGTGGAATCCATTCCCAAGGAGCTGCAGGAGGCGGCGGAGATTGACGGCGCAGGCGTTATGACCATTTTCTTTAAGGTTATGATCCCGGTAATTAAGCCCATTATGGCTACAGTTGCTATCTTTGCGGCGGTAAATCAGTGGAATGCGTTCCAGGACACCCTGCTTTTGATGACGGATACCAAGCTGTATCCCCTGCAGTTCGTACTGTATCAGTATCTGAACCAGGCAAGCTCCCTGTCGGCGCTGGTGAACAGCAACAGCTCCACTTCCCTGGCAGCGGCGGCAGCCACATCCCAGACGGCAAACAGCGTGCGTATGACGATCACGGTTATCGTGGTTCTGCCGATTATGCTGGTTTACCCGTTCTTCCAGAAGTATTTTGTAAAGGGTATTATGATCGGAGCAGTAAAGGGATAAGCGGAATTGGCGTTCTGACCGGGTATCATGTGATAAGCGGGGAAACGAGTTTCCCGTTTACAAATAAAATTTTAAGGAGGTAATTTATGAAAAAGCGTATTGTTTCACTGTTGCTGACCTCAGTAATGGCAGCATCCCTTGTTCTGGGCGGCTGTGGAAAAAGCGCATCCACAGAGGCTCCGGCTGAGTCGGCAGGAGGCTCTGCGTCAGAGGAGGCTCCTGCGGAGAGCGCTGGGGGAGACGGCGCATCCGAGGAAGCGGCTGTGGGCACGCCCCCTGAGGTGAGCCATGACGAGGAGCTGGTTGTGGAGTTCTATAACGTGGCATCCAATTATCAGGGCATTCAGCCCGGCTGGTTCGGCAAGGCTGTGAAGGATAAGTTCAACATGTCCCTGAACATCATTGCCCCTCAGGTATCCGGCGACGGAGAGGCCCTGTATCAGACAAGGACGGCTGCCGGCAATCTGGGAGATATTGTCCTTCTGGACAACAGCCAGATGCTGGAGTGCGTAGACGTTGGGCTGATTGCCGACATCAGCGAGGACATTAAGAATTATCCCAACCTGATGAAATATTATGAGCAGATTAAGCTGTTCAATGAGCAGATCGGCGCAGACGGTATCTGGGGGATCCCCACTGAGATGAACAGCAACGGCCCTACCGCATTTAAGGGCAGACAGATCGACTCCATGCCCAGAGTGCCCTGGGATCTGTACACCGAGCTTGGAAGACCTGAGCTGAAGAACCTGGACGATCTGCTTAAACTTCTGGCAGATATGCAGGCGGCTCATCCCACCAATGAAAACGGTGATCCCGCTTATGCAATCTCCATGTGGAAGGACTGGGATGGAACCTCTATCGAGAACGTAAACCAGCTGACCAAGTGGTATGGACAGCAGGTGAACGGTTCTGTTCTGATCGGCGATGACAATACCATTATGCCTCTGAACGATAAGAACGGCGCTTACTACAAGATGCTGAAGTTCTTCTTTGACGCGAATCAGCTGGGTATTGTGGATCCCGACTCCGCTACCCAGGACTGGAACGCCACTGTGGACAAGATGAGAACCAGAAGAATGTACCTGATCTGGAACAACTGGATGACCGGCCACTCCAACACTCCTGAAAAGGGTGAGGCAGGACAGAACTACGTGGCTCTGCCCGTAGGGGATATGCGTTTCTTCCAGCAGTCTGACCCTTATTACGGAAGCGGACGTGTATTCGGTATCGGCGCTCAGGTGAGCGAGGAGAACAAGCTGAGGATTCTGGAGTTCCTTGACTGGTATGCTTCTACGGAAGGGCTTGAGCTGCAGCACGCAGGAAATGAAGGCCTTATTTATACGGTACGCGAGGATGGCACCTTTGAGCTGACTGAGGATGGCTACAACAGATTAGCAGGCGAGCTGATCGTTCCCGAAGAGCTGGGCGGCGGTAACTGGAATGACGGCAACAACCAGATCAACCAGTGGATCGTAGGCAGCGTGGAGACCGACCCGAACACCGGCGAGCCCTACGATACCGGCAGCTGGTCTGCAAGCATCGAGAAGAACAACACCAAGACTACGAAGGAATACAATGAGTTCTTTGACTGTGAGCATGAAGTGGATTATGTGACCAAGAACGGTATGTGCAGCCCGATTCCTAACATCAACAAGGTACTGGAAATCGATACCACCGATATCGGCCTGATCCGCAGCCAGTGCAAGACCATCGTATGCGACAGCTCCTGGAAGGCAATCTTCGCAAAGGATGAAGCAGAATTTGAGGCCATCTGGGACGATATGTGCACACAGCTGGAAGGCTTTGGATGGAATGATCTGGTAGAATTTGATACTGCAAAGTATCAGGTAGTTATTGATGCCAGAAAGGAAGCAATGGGACAGTAATAACTATTTGATAACGGTTTTGCAAAAGACAGAGGGGGGCGGCGGAAGCCGCCCCTTTTTGCTTAAAACAGCCGTTCGTGAGCCGCAGGACAGGGTGGGGGCTCTGTGCGGCTGGAAAGGGAGGATAGGATTATGAGTCTGAGAGAGGTATTCAAGCCTTATTTTACAGTGGGAGCGGCCATCAGTGCGGCCGATCTGGCGCTTCCGGCGGCGCTCCGCCTGGTGAAGCGGGAGTTTAACTCCTTTACCTGTGAAAATGACATGAAGCCGGAGCGTATTCTGGACGGGGAGGCCAGCAGAGCGCATGCGCAGAAGTGTGACAGGGAGCCGGCGGTATGCTTCGATACGGCCAGAAGGTATCTGGATTTTGCCAGGGAAAACGGGATCGGCATGAGGGGGCACACGCTGGTTTGGCACAATCAGACGCCCAGATGGTTTTTTACGAAGGGATATGAGGATGGGCCGAATGCGCCCCTTGCAGACCGGGAGACGGTTCTGGCAAGGCTGGACGCCTATATTAAAAGTGTGGTAAACTTCGTACAGGAGGAATACCCCGGTGTCATCTACGCGTGGGATGTGGTGAACGAGGCGGTGGAGGACGGGGGGATACGAAGCTCTCTCTGGACCCGGACCGTGGGGGAGGACTATGTGCTGCAGGCCTTCCGCATTGCCAGAAAATATGCCGATCCTTCCGTAAAACTTTTTTATAACGATTATGATACCTTCCTGCCCTGGAAGCGGGAGGCGGTCTGTGAGCGTATCTTAAAGCCTCTGATGGCGGAGGGGCTGGTGGACGGCATGGGGATGCAGTCCCATATGACCATGGAGAAGCCGGGGGTGGACGAGTATGAAAAAAGTCTGAATAGGTTCGGGGCGCTGGGCCTTGAGATCCATGTGACGGAGCTGGATATTCATAACACCGATCCTTCCGGGCGCTCAATGGAGCGTCTGGCAAAGCGGTATCAGGAACTGTTTCTCATTCTGACGCGGGCGAAGAAGGAGGGAAGGGCCAATGTGGGAAATGTGACCTTCTGGAACCTGCAGGATGAGGAAAGCTGGCTGACCGGCTTCCGGGGAGCCAGAAGCTACCCTCTTCTGTTTGCGGAAGGGTATCGCCCTAAGACAGCATATCAGGCTGTGGCAGCCGTCCCCGGATTGACGGAGGGGGATGTGGAGGATCGCCTGCCCGGGGGCCAGAGGTTCGCTTTCTGGGAGAAGGAGCAGACCTATCGGAGGGAATTCCATGTGGATCCGAAAAACCCGGCGGCCGGTGACGATAACGACGGAAGCGCACAGCATCCTTTTCGTACCATCCAGGCTGCGGCGGACAGGGCGGAGGCCGGAAGCCGCGTGCTGATCCACGGCGGCGTATACCGGGAATCCGTCAGCCCTGCCTTCGGCGGAAAGGGGCCGGAGGAGATGGTGAGCTACGAGGCCTTCGGGGACGGGGAGGTGGTGATCAAGGCCTCCGAGATCGCGGATGTGTTCCACAGAAGCGAGGGCTGGAACGTGGTTCCTATGGGAAGCGGCCGGAAGGCTCCGGAGGGGCTTGCCATCTGGGAGGCCAGGCTGTGGGAAGGAAACCTGGCCGGGAAGTTTGTGGGCTACAACCCCTTCTGTGCGGTGAACATCCTGCACGACCGTCTTTTCATCGAATATGAGAAAACGGATATGACCACCTACCTGAACAGGAGAGGCATGGTATTCTGTGACGGAAAGCCGCTGTATCAGGTGGCGCTCTACAATCAGCTCTCCTCCACGCCCGGCTCCTACTGGGTGGAGGCCAACGGGCAGACGGTGCATTTCAGGCTGTGGGATGATTCCGATCCGGCAGACCATGTGATGGAGTTCACCTGCAGGGAGCAGTGCTTCGCGCCCAGGGTTCCCTTCCTTTCTTATATAAAAGTGAAAGGACTGACCTGCGCCCATGCTGCGACCGGTGCGCCTGTGCCCCAGAGGGGAGCGCTTTCCTGCTACAGGGGACACCACTGGATCATTGAGGACTGTAGGATCGACTGGTCCAACGGCGTGGGAATCGACATCGGAAATGAGTGCTGGCATCATACCCACCGGGAGGGGGAGATCATCGGCCATACGGTGGTGCGGGGCTGTACCATTCAGGACGTGGGTGTCTGCGGTATCGCGGGCATGTTTGCCACGGATCTTCTGATTGAGGACAACCTGATAGAAGGAACGGGCTGGCAGAGGATGGAGCTGTCCTGGGAGGCGGGCGGCATCAAGGTGCACAACAGCCTGAACAGCCTGATCCGCCGCAATATCTTCCGCAAAACCTTCCGCGCCGACCATCTGTGGATGGATGTGGGAAATGAGAACAACAGGATCACCCGAAATCTGTTCCTGGACGGAATCGAACAGAGGGAAGCGATCTTCATCGAGTGCTCCAGAAACGGGATCAACCTGATCGACAACAACATCTTCTGGAACGTGGAGGGACGCTTCGATCCGGCGCAGGTTCCGGCAGAGCCGGGAAGCACGGGCTGGTACAAGATGGAGGAGCATGGTGTGGTGAACGGATACGCGGTGTACGGAGAGGGTACGGACAGGCTGCATGTGGTGCACAACCTGATCGGACGCTGCAGAGACGCCGGATACTTCGTGAAGCCCGTGGCCTTCCGGATCATGGGACAGGGAAGGGGAGGCACCTCAAGGGAAGCGGAGATTGTGAACAACCTTTTCTACGACTGCGGCGAGGCGGCCATCAAATTCCCCACCAGGGACAATCAGGCCCAGGGCAACCTGTATGTGCAGATGCCGGCCGGTTTCCTGCGGGTACTCTATCCTGCGCCGGAAAACTGTCTGGATCTGGACGCCTGGCAGGAGTTCTTCGGCTTTGACACAGAAGGGCAGGAGGGCATTTTTACCATTGAAGTGGATACGGAAAGCTGTACGCTCACGGTTACGGACGGAGAGGAAAGCTTTGCACCGCCTTCGAGAAAGGACTGGAACCGCCATTATGTGAAGAAGGTACAGGATACGGCGGCGGTAGCAGCCTCCGGTGAGGTTTCGGAGGATTTTTATGGAACGATGAGGGGTCAAAGGAGCCTGCCTGGGCCGTTCGCAGTCCTGGAGGCGGGACGGCAGTACAGGATCGACCCCAGAAAGCGGTAAGGATCGGGGACAGCCCGGCCTGCCGGATACGACCAAAAAGACAGACATGCTTCCCCTGCGTCCGTGCGGCGCGGGGAGGCGGAAAGGAACAGACTATGCGGGCAGTCAACCCAATTTTTCATACGGATATGCCTGACCCGGATATTATCCGGGTAAAGGATACTTATTATATGGTGTCTACCACCATGTTCTATATGCCGGGAGCGCCGATCCTGAAATCAAAGGATCTGTGCCACTGGGAGATCGTCTCCTACATCTTTGACGTGCTGGAGGACAATGAGATCTACCGGCTGGAGAACGGAAAGCATGCTTACGGCAAAGGCCAGTGGGCCACCAGTCTGACCCGGCATGAGGGCAGGTTCTATGCCTGCTTCGTCAGCCACGATTGTGGAAAAACCTACATCTTTTCCACGGATGATGTGGAAAGGAGCGGCTGGGACCGGGTGGAAATCCCGGAGGTATTTCACGATATGTCCTTCCTGTTCTGGAAGGGAGGGGCTTACCTGGTATATGGAAACGGGACGATCCGTATCGTGGAGCTGAAGGAGGATCTGAGCGGTCTGAAGGAGGACGGCCTGAACCAGGTGCTGTTTGAGACGGCAAAGGAAGGGATGCGTCTTCGGTGTGAGGGCTGCCGGGCCTGGGTGAGGAACGGTTATATTTACCTATCCTTCATCGACTGGCCGCAGGAGGGAGGACGGAGACAGGTGTGTTACCGTTCCAGGGAGCTGCTTGGGCCCTATGAATTCAGAATCCTGATGGATGATGACTGCGGACGGGCCGGACGGGGCGTGGCCCAGGGAACGATTATTGACGACGAAAACGGACAGTGGTACGGTATGCTGTTTCAGGACCGGGGCGCATCGGGACGGATCCCCTTCCTGATGCCGGCGGGCTGGGAGGAGGACTGGCCGGTGCTGGGAGTGGATGGGAAGATCCCCATGGAGATGGAACTCCCTTTCGCACCCTATGAGGCTGAGCCTCTTGTGACAAGCGACAGCTTCTGCCATGAGGAGAACCGCCTGGCTCTGCAGTGGCAGTGGAACCACAATCCCATTCCCTCCTGCTGGTCCTTTACAGAAAGGCCCGGCTGGCTGAGACTGACTGCGGGACAGAAGGCCAGTGGGCTGATGGATGCGGGAAACACTCTGACCCAGAGAACCATGGAGCCGGGAAGCATCTGTGAGGTTACGCTGGATCCCGCCGGGATGAAGGAGGGGGACCATGCGGGCCTGTGCGCCCTGCAGGGACGCTTCGGCCAGGTGGGAGTGACGGTGAAGGACAAAGAGAGGTATCTGTTCGTGACCGTTAAGGAAGATGCCGGAGAGAAAAAGGCGGTCTGGCGTAAGCTGGACGGGGCGGCGCAGGTGCGTCTGCGGATTGCTTTTGATTACAGAGAGGGTAAGGACGAAGCGTCCTTTGCCTTCCGCCTTGGGGACGGGGAGTGGGAGAGCGTGCAGGAGAAGCTGCATATGCTGTTTACTCTGGACGTATTCGTGGGATACCGGATCGGCCTGTTCTGTTACGCCACGAAGGAACCGGGCGGATATGCGGATTTTAAGGACTTTACGACGGAAACGATGGAGGCGTGAACCGCTTTGGAAGGGGCGCGGAGCACAAAATGACGCGGAGCAAAAAGCACTACGGGCGCGCTGCCACGGAGCGTGTTGCCACGGAGCGCGCTGCGCTCCTGCAGAAAGGAAGAGGAATGATTACTTTATATATCAATGAAAAGAAGAAAATGGGCCGGATCAGCCCGGAGATTTACGGGCACTTCAGCGAGCATCTGGGCAGATGTATTTATGAGGGGCTGTATGTGGGAGAGGATTCGGAAATCCCCAATGTGAACGGGATGCGTACCGATGTGGTGGAGGCGCTTCGGGAAATCAAGGTACCGGTGCTGCGCTGGCCGGGAGGCTGCTTCGCGGACGAATATCACTGGAAGGATGGCATAGGGCCGAAGGAAAAGAGAAAGAAGATGGTGAACACCCACTGGGGCGGCGTGGTGGAGGACAACAGCTTCGGAACCCATGAATTCTTTGAGCTGTGTGATCAGATCGGCTGTAAGACCTATGTGAATGGCAACGTGGGCAGCGGTACGGTGCAGGAGATGAGCGAGTGGGTGGAGTATATGACCCTGGACGGCGTGTCCCCCATGGCAGATCTGCGGAAGGAGAACGGCCGGGAGAAGCCCTGGAGGCTGGACTATTTCGGTGTGGGCAATGAGAACTGGGGCTGCGGCGGCAATATGACCCCGGACTACTACGCCCATCTGTACAGAAGATACCAGACCTATGTGCGCTGCTATGACAGGACAGCTCCCATTTTCAAGATCTGCGGCGGAGCCAATGCGGACGATTATGAGTGGACGGATGTGGTTCTGCGGGAATGCTTCCGAAATCCTGCCCCTGCCCAGGCGCACGGCTTTATGGACGGACTGAGCGTCCATTATTATGTGGGCGTGGAAAAAGGAAACCACAAGGGAAGCGCCACTCAGTTTGACCAGGCCAGGTGGTTTGATACCATGTCCCACGCCATGAAGATGGAGGAGCTGATCAGCCGCCATGGGGCCATCATGGACCAGTACGACCCGGAGAAGAAGATCGGCATGATCGTGGACGAGTGGGGCTGCTGGCATGATGTGGAGCCCGGCACCAACCCCGGCTTCCTGTACCAGCAGAATACCATGCGGGACGCGCTGACGGCGGGCGTTACCCTGAATATTTTCAACAGGCACTGCGACAGGGTGAAGATGGCCTGTATTGCCCAGGTGGTGAACGTGCTCCAGTCCGTGCTCCTGACGGAAGGGGCGAAAATGGTGAAAACCCCCACCTGGTACGTGTTCCACATGTACAGGCATCATCAGGGCGCGCAGCTGGTGGAAAGCTGGCTGAAGGGCGTGGAAGCCATCGGGGTGAAGGAAGAGGAAATGGTTCCCGCCGTGCAGGAGTCCGTATCCGTGGACGATGACGGTGTGGTGACGGTGACGCTGAACAACCTTTCCCCCGATCAGGATCAGGAGATGGAGATCGTGATGGAGGAGGGAAGGGAACGAGTGGAGGCCGTACTGCTTCGCGGGGCAATGCAGGACTACAATACCTTCGATGCGCCGGAGCGGGTGAAGGAGGAAGCCTTTAACGCATATGAAAGGACGGAGCGCGGGCTGCGCTTCCGGCTGCCGGCGTGCAGCGTACTTCTGCTTCGTATGGGATAAAACATGGATTTCTATGCAGCGGTCATGCCGGAAGGCATGACCGTTTCTTTCAAATATGTGAGTAAAAGCGAATAAACGGTGGACTTTATTGCCGGACAGTAAAAGAAACGGGTTGTACCGCAGCAGACAAAGTGATAAAGTGGAAGCCAGGATTTGGAGGAAAAGGACGAGGGAGAAACAGGATGAGGTGGGTGAGAGTATGTTTGAACTGGTTTATGTACAGGCTGTCCTTTGTGGGAAAACTGCGCCTTTTGTTCTGCGGGGGGATCATTTTTCCCATGCTTGTTCTGAATGTGGTAAACTACTGGCAGACGGAGCGCAACGTTCAGGAGGAGCTGATAGAGACAATGAATACGGCGCTGGATGACAAAGCGGAGAAGATAGAGGCTGTTCTGGAGGAGACGGTGTCTCTGGCAAGAGGCTATAACGGCAGAGAAGAACTGTATCAGTATTTGGATCGCCAGTACGATAAAAAACTGGACTGTCTGGTATTGTACCAGGAGCTGATCACGCCCATGTTCGCTCAGGAACGGCTTTATCCCTATCATGTCAAAGCTATATGTATGTATTGCGATAACCCAACATTGCTGAACGGAACTTATGTGAAACGGATGGTGCAGGAGAGCTCTGAGACGCTGGGAGAGGAACTGGTTTATCTGAATTGCGGGCAGGTGGCGGGAGAGGATAAGATTCTTTTCCGGATTGCCCACAAGGACAACAGATACATGAAGCTTTCAGGGAGCCGGAGTATGAGTATCCTGTGTGTGATGGATCATTACAGGGCTTATGATTCTTATGAGAAAATCATGAGAATTGATCTGGATCTGGACTATTTGGGGAACCTTCTGAAGGAAACGGGGTTGTTCCAGAACATTCTTCTGGTAGATTCCGGTGACAGGGTGGTTGCTGCCGCCAATTCTTACAACAGCGCGGAGCTGCCGCCGGAGTTTGACAGGAAGGGGGAGGAGACGCAGAAAACGGTACTGCTGTCCAGGACTGTGGGCCGTTTTCCCCTTGTCTTATATGGAAGCTATGATAGGGAGGCGATTGCCCGTGAATTTCGGCAGAGCAGATGGAACTCCGTTACTATTTTCCTGGTTTGTCTGCTTCTGGCGCTGGTGTTTATTTATGTACTGGCAGAAAGCATGAACAGGCGTCTGGCAGCGCTTACTGAACTGTCAGTGGAAATTTCAAAGGGGAATTTTATCCAAAGCAGACCGGAACAGGAGGGAAGGGATGAATTCAGCGTTTTGGAGAAAAGCATGAATCAGATGAGCCTGCGTCTGGAGGAACTGATCGACCGGGATTATAAGGCTCAGCTAACCAGGATGGAGCTGGAAAAGGAGACGAATCAGGCCAGGCTTCTGGCACTTCAAAGCCAGGTAAATCCTCATTTTATGTTCAATGCACTGGAAAGTATCCGTTTGAAGGCTTTGATGAAGGGAGAGAAGGAAACGGCCGGAGTGATACGCTATCTGGCAAGAATGTTCCGCAATCTTCTGGAATGGGACAACAATGTGATTTCCATGGAGGAAGAGATCGGCTTTTTAGATGAATTTCTTCATATCCAAAGCTATCGGTTTGAGGATGAATTTTCCTATGAGATTCATGTATCAAGGGAGGCGGCAGGCTGCCGGATTCCCAAAATGCTGCTTCAGCCGTTGGTGGAGAATGCCTGTGTTCATGGCGTGGAGGCTATCACGGAGGATTGTTGGCTGATGGTGTGGGCGGACGTGCAAAATGGATGGCTTGAGGTGGCGGTGGAGGATAATGGAGGTGGTATGCCTCCTGAGAGGCTGCAAGAGCTTCAGAGGATGCTGGGTGGAGAACAGCCAAATGGAAAGAGCGTGGGCCTGTGGAATGTAAACAAAAGGCTGACCCTTTCATATGGGAAGGAGGCCGGGCTGCATCTGGAAAGCGTACAGGGAAGGGGAACGCGCTGTTTTTTTCATATTCCGGCACAGCTTTCAGATGAGCCCGCGGACTAAATGCGAAACGGAAGGTAAGGAAAACGATGTATTCGGTGATGATTGTGGATGACGAAAAGGCTATCAGAGAGGGACTGGCGCTTACCACAGATTTTGAAAGCTATGGCTTTTGTGTGTGTGCCACAGCCAGAAACGGAGCGGAGGCTTTGGAGAAAACAGAAAGCCTCCATCCTGATGTGGTGCTTCTGGATGTCTGTATGCCGATTCTGGATGGAATAGGCTACATGAAAGAGCTTGCGGAAAATAAGGGGGGGGGTGAAATCCCATGCGTGGTTATGCTCTCCGGCTACAGCGATTTTGAGTATGCCAGGGCAGCTGTGCGCTATGGCGCAAAAGCATATTTGACCAAACCTCTGGAGGAGGAGGAATTGGGGAGGGTGCTGGGTGAACTGAAGGAGGAGCTGGATTCCAGAGCGCTCAGAAGGGATGGAGAAAGGCAGGCGAGGTTTACCGCACAGGTACAGAGGATGTATCATGGCGGTGAGGAAGGCCGTAAAGACTGCAGGGATTTTTTTATTCTGCACTGTGTGGTGCTGGGAGCAGACTGGCAGAAGGAGATCTATCACAGGGTGCGCGGGTGGCTGGAGGAAAGGATACCGGGCGGAGCTTCTGCATTGATACGGAGCAGGGGAAGTATTTTCAGCTATCTGTGTCCCAAGAGGATCCTTTCCGGGTATCAGTACAGTATCACTCTTTTGGGCCGTTCCTTTATATACGGTCTGAAGCAGGAGGGGATAGAAGCGGCGGTGCTTCTGGATGAAACGATTTTTGAAAAAGAAGAAGGAAGCTTTCGGAATGATTACGATACACATCTGTACAGAATGCTGACAGAGGTGTTCTGGGGGGAACAGAGGCTGCTCCAGGAAAAAGGGCTTCCTAATAAAAGGCTGGAGGGGCATGGGGGCTGGGACGGCGGACTGGATACATTAAAAAAGGCATTGCAGCAAAGAGATGGGGAGAGAGTGAAGGAGGAATTTGACCATCTGGTGAGCCGGGCGGAGGAAGAACGGCTGAGCATGATCTTGATTCAGAGCTTGAATTACAGAATTTTTTATATGCTTGCGGAGCTGATGAAGGAGAATGAGATGGAGAGACTCACGCTGGAGCCTCAGGAATGGAGAGACAGCTCCTGCTTTGTCTGCTGCGGGCAGTGGAGGAGGACGCTGTGGGAACAGATCAGTAAAGTGCAGCTGTGGCTGGAACAGGACGAAGGGAGAAAACAGTCAGGACTGGAGGAGAGAGTGCTTGCTTACATGGATGGGCATTTCAGGGAACCGCTCCTTTTAAAGGATGTGGCGGAACGCTTTTTTGTGAGTCCTGCCTATTTGGGCAGATGTATCCAGAAGGCGGCAGGCATCAGCTTCAAGCAGTATCTGAACGACAGGAGAATAGAGGAGGCGATGCGGCTGCTGGAGCAGACTGACAGGATGATTTATGAGATTGCGGACGAGGTGGGATTTGGTGAGAGCAAATATTTTGTGTCCAGGTTTGTGGAAAAGGCCGGGAAAACACCATCGGAATATAGAAAAGCGGTAAAAAAGGCGGACAGCATTACCGGGAAGTGACGGAGGACAGAGCAATAATTGCACATTGGGCAATATTTGCTCTGTTTTTGTGTTAAAAAATGGAGGAACAGGGTTAATTTGAGGAATGATTTGCAGCGTTTTGTCATCTATAATCCTTTTATCAATATGAGGGGCAGGGAAAAACCCGGAAAGGAAGGTTGTTATGAAATTCAGAAAGCTATGTGCACTTCTGCTGTCGGCGGCGATGGCGCTGTCCGTGGCAGGCTGCGGAGCAAAAGAGACGGCTGTAGAGGAAACTACGGCCGCAGATACCGTTTCTACGGAAGGGGCTTCTGCAGAGGACGGAAATGAGAGCGCTTCGGCGGAAGGAACCACGGCCGCTTCCGACGGAGATTACGGCGGACTGGTTCCCATGGAGGATGCGGATGATCCCATCACCTATACGTTTTTTGTCCGTGACTCTGGCGTGGCTCCCTCCGACGATAATCCGGTGATTAAGAAGATTCAGGAGCTGACCGGTGTGACGCTGGAGTTTGAATTCCTGGTGGGAGATCTGGACCAGAAGCTGGGAGTCATGATTGCGGGGGGAGATTACCCTGACGTCATTTTTGCAGGGGATGCGGCCACTAAGCTGATGGATGCAGGAGCCTTTATTCCCCTGGAGGATGAGATTCCCAAGTATCCCAATCTGAATGCCAGATATGGAAAGGTGATAAACGATCTGAAGCAGGCAGACGGCCATATGTACAATATGGAGATCTATGGATACTTCAACAGTGATGTGGTTGAAGAAGCCCCTGTATATGAGTGCGGGATCGGGTTTTATATTCAGAAGGCCGTTCTGGAGGAGGCAGGCTATCCGGAAATCCGTACTCTGGATGAGTATTTTAAGCTGATCGAAGACTACATGGCGAAGCATCCTGAAATCGATGGAGTGAAGACTACAGGCTTTGAGATACTGGCCGATGGCTGGAGGAACTGGGCGCTTCTGAATCCGGTACAGAATCTGAAGGGCGCAGGAAATGACGGAGCTATCTTTGTGGATCCTGAAACTTACGAGACCTCTTTCTTCCAGACCAGCGAGGATTCCTATAGTTTTTATAAAAAGTTGAATGAGGAGTACAAAAAGGGTGTGATCAGTGCGGATACCTTCACCCAGGACTATGACCAGTATATTGCCAAGCTGACCACGGGAAGCGTTCTGGGCTTTTATGACCAGAACTGGAATTTCAGCAGCGCCCAGGATCTGCTGAAGGCGGATGGCAAGTATGACAGAACCTATGTGGCAGTACCTGTCACAAACCCCGGCGTACAGGACGGGTATATCGACAAGTCCAGCGGAATTCCCACCGGAACCAACGGTGTGGGCATCACAGTCAACTGTGAAGATCCGGAAAGGCTGCTTCGTTTCTTTGACTGGCTTCTTCAGAGAGAGGTACAGGATTATCTGCAGTGGGGAGAGGAAGGCACCGACTGGGTATATACGGAGGATGGAGGAAAGGCGCTGACGGATGAACGCCGTGCAGTAGTCTACGATACGGCAAGAAAGCGTGACGAGACCGGGTTTACGCTCTGGAATTACTGCCCGAAGTGGCAGGGTATTTATACGGAGGACGGAATGCCCACCGGAACAGGGGAATCAGCGGATGAATATCTGGCTGCCCAGTCTGATTACGACAAGGCGTTTCTGGAAGGATACGGAATCAAATATCCTGCGGAGCTGTTCTCTGAGCCTGTTAAGCGTCCGGCATACTATCCTGTGTGGGCTATGTCCCTGGAGGATGGAAGCGCGGCGGCAGTGGCAAATACCAAGATCACGGACGTGACAATGAAGTTCTTCCCCAGGCTGATTCTGGCGGCGGATGATGCGGAATATGACAAGATCTGGGATGAATTCTTAAAGGAGTTCAATTCCATTGATCTGGAATCCTATCAGACGGAGATCGACAGACAGATTGCCGAGAAGATGGCAAAATAGGATCTGAACTATGGGGGCCTTCCGGCCCCCTGTTTGATTGAACGACAGGATGGAACGCAGGGCGCGGCATCCTCTGTCAAAGGAGCGGATATGAATAAAAAGAACAGAACCATTAAAAAGATCATGACGAACAAAATGCTCTATATTATGATCGTCCCCTGCATGATCTATACTTTTATTTTTTCTTACTATCCCTTAAGCGGCTGGATCATGGCTTTCCAGAATTACAAACCTGCAAAAGGGTATTCCGGTTCCGAGTTTGTGGGGCTGGATCAGTTTGCCTTCCTGTTTAAGGAAGTGGAATTCTGGAGAAGCCTGCGCAATACGCTGGCTATGTCGCTGATGAATCTGGTATTCGGTTTTGTGTTTGCCATCGTATTTGCCCTGCTTCTCAATGAGATCAAATCCGTTGGATTTAAGAGGGTAACGCAGACCGTTTCCTACCTGCCCCATTTCCTCAGCTGGATCATCGTGTGTTCTCTGGTGTCCAACATGCTTTCGGCCAGCGACGGTGCGGTGAATAACGTACTGATGGCTCTGGGAATCATCGACGAGCCGGTTCTGTGGCTGGGGGATCAGAAATATTTCTGGTGGATCACAACATTTGCCAATGTATGGAAGGAAACCGGATGGAATTCCATCATCTACATAGCTGCAATTTCCGGCATCGACCAGGCGTTGTATGAAGCGGCGGAGCTGGACGGGGCAAACCGCTTTCAGAAGATGTGGCATGTGACGCTGCCCGGAATCAAATCCACGATAGTGGTGCTCCTGATCATGAACCTGGGATGGGTGCTGAACGCAAGCTTTGAGGTTCCCTATATATTGGGAGAAGGGCTTCTGCAGGATGTATCACAGACGCTTGATATTTTTGTACTGAAATATGGTATGAGCATCGGAAATTATTCACTGGCAACGGCAGCGGGTATCTTTAAGTCCGTAATTTCCCTGATCCTGGTATTCCTGACTAATGGAATCGCCAACAAGCTGGGTGAAAACAGTCTGATGTAAGAGGAGGAAAAAAGAGTGAAAAAGAGGTTTAAAAGAATAAGCCCCCAGGATATGGCGTTCAATCTGGTGAATGGGCTGATCATGCTTCTGGTTATTATTGTGATGCTTTATCCCTTCTGGAATACCATTGCCGTATCCTTTAACGATGCACAGGATACCCTGCGGGGCGGAATCAAATTTTTTCCCCGCGTGTTCTCCACCTACAGCTACGAAACCGTATTTAAAAACGATCTGATTCTGACGGCAGCCGTCAACTCTGTATTAAGGACGGTGATTTCCACCGTATTCGGCGTGTTAATCGGTTCTATGATCGCTTATGTGCTTTCCCGAAAGGAACTAGTGGGGCGGAAATTTATTACCAGCTATTTTCTGATTACCATGTATATTTCGGCAGGATTGATTCCCACCTATTTCCTGATCAAGGATTTAGGCATGTTAAACAGCTTTCTGGTATATGTTGTGCCTGGATTAGTGAGCGTATATAATATTATTGTAATCAAATCCTTTATACAGTCTCTTCCCGAAAGCCTCACTGAGGCGGCCATGGTGGACGGGGCAGGGCATTTTCGCTGCTACTGGCAGATCATCCTTCCCTGCTGTAAGCCTGTGCTTGCAACCGTGGCCCTGTGGTGTGCAGTGGGGGCGTGGAACCAGTGGTTTGATACCTTCCTGTACTGTTCCAGCTCAGAGAATCTGACCACCCTGCAGTATGAGATGATGAAGCTGCTTTCCTCCGCCACCCAGTCAGGACGGGATATGTCCAGTATTTATGGAGGAAATCAGCAGGTGGCCAATACCGTGACGCCTACCTCCATCCGGGCGGCCGTTACCATTGTGGCGTCCGTGCCGATTCTGGTGGTCTATCCCTTTATGCAGAAATATTTTGTAAAAGGCGTGACGCTGGGAGCCACCAAGGAGTAGAAGGCTGTGCAGTGTTACCTGTCCCGGTCTGCTTCAGGCTGCAGGCTGTTTCGGAACAGGCGGCGGAACTGGGAGGGAGTACAGCCTTTGACGCTGCGGAAAGCCCGGTGAAACGAGGAAAGGCTGGAAAATCCGCAGGCAGCAGCTGCCTGGGAAACGGAAACAGAGGCATCCCTCAGCAGATCCTCGGAAGCACGGATGCGCAGCATATTCAGGTAATCATGAAAGGTTTGTCCCGTGTGCTGGCGGAACAGACGGGTCAGATAGAATTTGGACAGACCTGTCAGTCTGGCTGCATCCTCCAGAGAGAGCTTTTGCGCATAATGGGTTTCCATATGGGAAAGGAGTGCGCTGAGCTTCCGGGTATTTTCCGGAGGCATGGAACCTAAGGTATCAGAGGAGGACAGATTCCGGCTGCAGTATTCTGTATAACGGGCATAAAATTCCAGCAGAGCAGAGTAGAGAAGCATCTGACGGGCAGGACTGTCTGACCAATAGTATTCCGCGCAGCGCAGGATCAGGTCGATCTGTACTTTGTATAGAGATGGGCAGACAGCTTGATTGATGAGAACGGGACTGGTGAGGAAGGAACGGGTCAGAGAAAAATCGCTGATCCGGCCCAGCGGCTCCAGCTCATACAGAAAAATAAAGCGTGAGCCTGAGGGAGGAGCATCCAGAGAATGCAGCTCTCCCGGAGGGATCAGGAGGATGTCCCCGGGCTCCAGCGAATAGACCTGGGACTGGCAGGTGACCGTATAACCGTTTTCCAGAGGAAGGATGAGCTCCTGGGCATTGTGCCAGTGAACCGGGAAGCCATAGCTCTGGGTATTGTACCAGAAACGCAGAGTCTCCTTTTCCAGATAGGGAGGATGCTCATATTCTTCTGCGTGGTCATACCAGTAATAATCATTCAGCTCATCAGGCTGACATAGATAACGGCTGCGCTGATTGGCAGAGAGTGAAAAAAGGCTTGACGGATTCATAAAGCAGAAGCTCCTTTCCTGATATGCGGCCATATTTGTCCCGGAATGAATTTTTGAACGCGCTCTGGGATGGAAGAAGTATAGCATGCCGGGAAAGGAATGTACAGCTGATACAAACAAATAAAATGCCGTACCTATCGGCGGAAAAGAGGAGACTATTATGGCAGCATTTGAAACAGGAAACTACCCCAATCTTTTTGCCCGTATCGGGAAAAGCGACGGGGAGATCAGGCAGAAGCTGGAAGGGGCGGTAAAAACCTTTTTTCACGGAAGTGAGGAGGAGAGAATCTACCATGAGGAAGGCCCGGACATGGGGTATCTGGTGGATACGGGAAACGACGACGTGCGCACGGAGGGGATGTCCTACGGCATGATGATGTGCGTGCAGATGAACATGAAGGAGGAATTCGACCGGATCTGGAAATGGACCAAAACCTATATGTGGATGGACGAGGGAGAGAACGAAGGGTATTTCGCCTGGTCCTGCAGGCTGAACGGGGAGAAGAATTCCATGGGGCCTGCGCCGGACGGAGAGGAATTCTTTGCCATGGCCCTGTTCTTTGCCTCCCACAGATGGGGAGAGGGGGAGGGCATATATGCCTACGCGAAGGAGGCCAGGGCGATCCTGCGTGCCTGCCTGCACAAGGGGGAGAACGGCAGGCAGGGGGAGGCCATGTGGAACCGGGAGAACGGTCAGATCCTGTTCGTGCCGGGCAGCCCTTTCACGGATCCCTCCTATCATCTGCCCCATTTCTATGAGCTGTTTGCGCTCTGGGCGGATGAGGAGGACAGGGCCTTCTGGAAAAAGGCGGCACAGGCCAGCCGGGAGTATCTGGCGAAGGCCTGCCATCCGGTGACGGGCATGAACCCGGAGTACGGAGAATTTGACGGTTCACCCGTCACCCGGAAATTTGCCTGGGGACGTCACGACTGGTTCTACAGCGACGCCTACAGGACGGCTGCCAACATCGGCCTGGACAGGGTATGGTTTGGAAAGGATGCGGGGCATTACGGAGCACCCGTCAGGCTCATGCGCTTCCTGGGGACAGAGCTGGAGGCGGCCAGGTGCGTGTACGAGGTGGACGGGACTCCTGTGGAGCATACCGTCCTGCATCCTCTGGGGCTGCTGGCAGCGACGGCGCAGGGCGCGCTTGCGGCGGATTTGGGGGATGAAAGAGAGGGGGAGACTGCCGCCCATTGGGTGGAGGCTCTCTGGAACCAGCCGCTGCGCCGGGGGAAGAGAAGGTATTACGATAACTGCCTGTATCTGTTTTCTCTTCTGGCGCTCAGCGGGAATTATCGCATCTGGGAGTGAGGCGGCCGTCTTTTCAGGTGGGCAGAATAAAAAGGGGCGGCTGCATTGTGAGTGTAATAACTCGGGTGCAGCAGCCCTTTTTTGCGGCGCTGTCTCAAAAAATCAGATGGGGCTGCAGGGACGTCTGCATTTTCCACAGGATAAGACTGAAAATAAGCCTGATGGATTATTTATGGATAACAGTTTTATGCCGGAGCGTCACAAAACCGTGTGGACCGCAGGCGGGAAACGTTACTGTTCACGGCAGGCCCGTAAACAGTAACTTTCGCGGGCCTATTGAAAGTTTTTGCTGCGCAAAAGAGGCCCGCTCACTCCTGAATCACATTCTTACGCCTCAAACGGCAGGCGTTTGAGGCTGCTGTGAACAGTAACCGGGAAACCACATGCTCGTTTTCTCGCAGCGGCCTCAGGATTGACAGAGTTAAGAAAAAATTTTATAATAAGGACAGCACATTTAACGTTAAACATAAAGAGGAGGAAAAAATGGTCGAGTATGAAAGAGGGAAGGCCCTGCTGGCTGTATACATCAGGCGGGCAGAGCCGGGGGTATATCCGGACGGCCTTGCGCGCAGCATCCATTTTGCGGTAAAACGGGATGGCGGCGCTTATGAGGCGCTGAATTCGGGCTATGGCATCCTGTTTGCCCAGGGCACAATCACGGAACAGAACACGATCTGTCCGAAGTGCGTTTCATGCCCTGCCGTGACGGTAAGGCCGGACGGAACCTATGCCGTCACGGCGAAGCGTGTGGAAGAGGATGGCAGTGAAGATCAGGAGAGCCGGGGGAAGGTGCTCCTGTGGCTGACGGAGGATTTTATCCATTTCACGGAATGCGGGCTGGTGGACGAGAAGGCGAATGCCGCGGCGGCGGGAGACAAGGTATCCTGCGGGGAAGATATGCCTGTACCTGATGCGCTGGAGGCGAGTGTGTGCAGGGTTCCTGCGGCTGTCTGCGACCGGGCCGCCGTTTACTGGGGGAAGCTTTTCAACATCCAGATCAGGCTGCCTGACCAGGTGTGCGTATCCGATGCGCGGGAGCTTGCCGGCGTGAAAGCCGAGGCGGTGTATTCCGACGGCTCTACGGTGGAGAAGCCGGTGGACTGGGAGCTGTCCGGTATCGATCTTTCAAGGGAAGGGGAGTACACGGTAAAGGGGCAGGTGAGAAGTCCTTACTATCCGTTCCCGCTGGATACGGGCTGGGGAGATCCGGTGATCCTTCCCTGGGAGGGAAAATATTACTATATCGCGACCAACGATAACCTGGACGACGTGGGCTTCTATGTAAGAGAGGCGGATCGGCCGGAGGAGCTGTTTGCGGAGGGGATCGGGCAGCATGTGATCCTGGACTACGACGAGGAGAGGGAATTCATCCAGACCTTCTGGGCGCCGGAATTCCATGTGATCGGCGGGAGGCTCTATATCCTGTTTGCCGTGGGCCCGAAGGAATGGGGGCCTCAGTGCCATCTGATGCGTCTGAAGGAGGGCGGCAGGATCACCGATCCGAAGTCCTGGGAGGAGCCGGTGAAGATCCTGAAAAAAGACGGGACTGCCCTGTGCGAAAAGGGGATCAGTCTGGATATGACCTATATCAGGGGAAATGAGCGTTCCTATGTGGTCTGGTCCTATCGGGAACATATCGGATCGCCCCTGGATACCGGTTCCATGCTGTATATTGCTGAAATAGACGAGAAGACACCCTGGATCCTGAAGAGCGACCCGGTGCTCCTGTCAAGACCCTTATACGGCTGGGAGAACACGGAGGGCACCATCAACAACGAAGGCCCTCATGCCTTTGTGGCGGACGGAACCGTATACCTGACCTATTCCGGAGGCGCTGCCAACGGCTACACCTATGTGGTGGGGCTTTTGTGCGCGGATACGTCTGCGGATCTTCTGGAGCTGGCTAACTGGAAGAAGAGCCAGACGCCTGTGCTGTCCTTTTACAGCGTGGAGGGCGTGTACGGGCCCGGTCACAATTCCTTCTTTGTTGACCCTGACGGCAATCTGATGATCGCCTACCACGGGGAGACGGCGATCGATAAGAAATTAAGATGTCCCGGTATTCACAGAGTGCATTTCGACCTGCAGGGAAGGCCCAGGTTCGATCTGTCTCCGGCCAGGGATCTGAAGGAGGAGTTAAAGAACGTAACCCTGAGGGTGACGGTGAAGAAGGGCTGAAAACGTAAGAACCCGGAAAAAGTAAGAGTCCGGAAAAGTAAGAAACCGGAAGGACAGGGCCGGTGACCGGACGGGGAATGGCGCGGCCGGAGTAAAAGCGCTCCGGCATGGAGGTAAATATGTTAAAAACAGTCAAGACGGAAAACGGGTTTGTGCGGGGGCTTCCGGCAGCAGATCCCAGGATCATTTCTTTTAAGGGGATCCCGTTTGCGGCTCCCCCGGTGGGGAAGCTCCGCTGGAGAGCGCCGCAGCCTGCAGCCGACTGGGAGGGCGTAAGGGACTGCCTGGAATTTGCGCCCATTTCCATGCAGAGCATTCCCGGGCTTGACCCGGATATGATCTATACCAGGGAGTGGAACGTGGATCCCCAGATTCCCATGGACGAGGACTGCCTGTATCTGAACGTGTGGACGCCCGCAAAGAGCGCGGACGAGAAGCTGCCCGTGTACGTGTGGTTTTTCGGGGGCGGCCTGCAGTGGGGCAATGCGGCGGAGATGGAGTTTGACGGGGAACGCCTGGCAAGGCGGGGGATCGTGGTGGTGACCATCACCTACAGGCTGAACGTATTCGGCTTCCTGGCCCACCCGGAGGTATGGGCGGAGAACCCGGAGGCTCCCGCCAACTTCGGCAATCTGGATCAGCAGTACGCGCTGTTCTGGACGAAAAGGAACATCGCGGCCTTTGGAGGCGATGCGGATAACATCACCATCGGCGGCCAGTCCGCAGGAGGCGGAAGCGTGCTGACCCAGTTAAACTGTGAAAAAAATAAGGGATACATCCAGAAGGCTATCGTGGAGAGCGGTATTTTCCATGATCCCTATCAGGACAGGATGAAGCTGACCAGGGAGCAGGCCCTGGAGCAGGGAGAGCGCTTCTTTGAGTATCTGGGCGTGAAAAACCTGGAGGAGGCCAGAGCCCTTCCCGCAGAGTATATCCGGGATAAAAACGACGCCTTCGGTGCATTCTGGGGCACGATCCCAGACGGGGTGTATCAGACCGATACCTATTGGAACAACATGGCGGCCGGGAAGTTTCTGGACGTGCCGATCCTGACAGGCTATACCTTCGATGAGTTTTTGACAGAGCCTGCGGCAAAGGACTGGGAGGGACTGTCCCAAATGGCGGAGGAGAGGCTGGGCGGGCAGGCTCAGGAGTTCCTTTCCCTGATCCGGGCGGGGAGTGAGGATGCTGCACAGGCGGCTGCCAATGCCCGCATCAGCTCCGTGGAGCTTGGAATCCGCAGGATGGAGGAGCTTCTCAGACGAAACGGAGCCAAGGCTCCCATGTATCTCTACGGCTTCGGCCCCGAGATTCCCGGATGGGACAATCCGGGCTCCTTCCACTCCGTGGATCTGTGGTTCTTCTTTGAAACCCTGGCCAAATGCTGGCGGCCCTTTACCGGAAAGCATTATGATCTGGCCAGATGGATGTGCAATTACTGGGCGGAATTTATTAAGAAGGGCGATCCTAACGGCCTGGACGCGGACGGAAGCCAGATGCCGGAGTGGAACGCATTCTCGGCGGAGAAGCCCATGCGGATGACCTTCCGGGACAGCGCAGGGGAGGAACCCTGGCCGGAAGGAGAGCTGATGAGGTTCTTCCGGGAATATTTTAACCGCTGACAGGAATGGCAGACAGCAGCATTGCCAGGGGACTGAAATGTGTATGCCGGGGGCAAACGCTCCGGCAGGGAGGTAAATATGAATCAGAAAAGCTATGTGATCGAGAAGGACGCCGCCGTATTTTTCAATAACCAGGTGGACTACTGCGTGGGCACCGGCCGTATGGGGCTGGCGCTGCAGAAGGAGTATCAGGAGCAGCTTGCCCTGGTGCAGGAGGAGATCGGGTTTTCCCATATCAGAGGCCATGGCCTGTTTTCCGACGACATGGGAATCTACCGGGAATACGAGGACGAAAACGGAGAAAAGCATGCGGAGTACAGCTTCACCTATCTGGATCTGGTGATGGACAGCTATCTGAAGCTGAACATCCGCCCGTTCCTGGAGCTGGGCTTTATGCCCAAAAAGCTGGCCAGCGGCGACCAGACCGTTTTTTACTGGAAGGGAAATGTGACCCCGCCCACAAGCTATGAGGGGTGGTGCGCCATGGTACAGGCCACTCTCCGCCATCTGATGGAGCGCTACGGAGCGGACGAGGTGACCGCATGGCCCATTGAGGTATGGAATGAGCCCAATCTGCCGGGATTCTGGAAGGGTGCGGACATGGAGGAATATTTTAAACTGTTTGCACGCACCTTTGCAGCCATAAAGGAGGTGGATTCCCGTTTCCGCGTGGGAGGCCCTGCTATCTGCGGCGTGGAGGATGAAAAGTGGATCCGCTGCTTCCTGGAGTTCTGCCAAAAGGAAGCCATTCCGGTGGATTTTGTGACCCGCCATCACTATACCACGGAGGTTCCCGATCCGGTGGGACACTACGGCTATGTGAAGCTGCGCGAGCCGGAGGAGGGCTTTGCCAATCTTCAGAGCACCAGGGATATTGTGGACAGCTTTGAGGAATATAAGGGGAAAGAAATCCATATCACGGAATTCAACACCTCCTATGTGCCCAACTGCCCGCTTCATGACACCAATCAGAACGCGGCCTATATTGCCCATCAGCTTTCCCGCCTGGGAGACATGAACGAGTCCTACTCCTACTGGACCTTCGGCGATATTTTCGAGGAGTTCGGTGTTCCCTTTACCCCCTTCCACGGAGGCTTCGGCCTGGTGGCAAACGGCGGGATTCCCAAGCCCACCTTCTGGTCCTTCAAATTCTTCAAGGATCTGAAGGGAGGAGACTGTGTGCACCGCTCCGACGATGCTGTGATCGTGAGGTGGCAGGACGGCAGCTACCGCGGCGTGGCCTGGAACCGCACGATGGACGGAACCGGGGAGGAGCTGGAGCTTAGCTTCGCCCTTCCTGTGGAGGAAAAGGAGTATTGTGTGGTGACGAAGACCGTTGACGAGGACACCTGCAATCCCTTAAAGCTTTGGCATGACCTGGGAGAGCCCTCCCACCTGTCGGAGGCGCAGAAAAAGCTTCTGAAGGAAGGCGCAAGGCCGCTGGCGGCGACTTCCAGAGGAAACACCGCGGAGGGCAGCGCACAGGTGAAGCTGACCGTCAGGGAGAACGGAGTGGTTTCCTTTGAGGTGCTTCCCGTGAAGGGCGGAAGCGACAGAGGCTATGACTATCACAGGGCAGTAGGAAAATAAAGATTTTTACAAAGAGGCTTGTACGCCTCCGGAGGCCGGGGTTTCCTGGCTTTCGGGGGCTTTTTGAGTGGTGGGGGAGGAATGGATTTGGGTATTTTTACGGGTTTACAGAGGAGGAGAGATTTGTTAATATGCTGACATCAAAGAGAGAGGAAAGGAGGCGGCTGGATGTCAGAGAAGGAAATGCTTGGCATGATACTGGAGAAGATTTCCGTCATGGACGAAGGGTTCACGGAATTGAGGAGTGATGTGGGGGAGCTGAAGGACAGTGCTGAGCGTCTGGAGAACAGCGTGGAACGCCTGGGAGCCCGGGTGGATGAGCTGGGAAACCAGGTTGAGCACCTGGACAATCGGGT
>CAUWLJ010000017.1:0-47950 GCA_963559585.1 uncultured Eisenbergiella sp.
TCTCTGGCAGGCCGGTAAACAGGAGCGTTACATTCTGCCGCGATTTGTGCTATAATAGGTGTCAGCAGGAGAACCGCGTTCCATGCCTGACAGGCGGCGGTTACCCATGAAATGAAGGACGGAGTGAAGAATGGAACTGGTAGTGGACAGAGAGAATCAGGTATACAGCTGGCAGGAGGTTACGCTTGTCTATGGAGCAGCACTGAAGCAGATCAATACCAAGCTGGAGATCCTGAATGATGAATTTCAGCATGTGCATCGTTACAATCCCATTGAGCATATCAAGTACCGCATGAAAACCTCAGAGAGCATTGTGAAGAAGCTGAAACGGTACGGATACGAGTCTACCATTGAAAATATGGTGAATTATATCAATGATATTGCGGGAATCCGTGTAATCTGTTCCTTTACATCGGACATATACAGAATTGCGGATATGATACGCAGCCAGAGCGATATTAAAGTGATTTCCGTCAAGGATTATATTAAGCGCCCCAAGGAAAGCGGGTATAAGAGTTACCATATGCTGGTAACCGTACCGGTATATCTGTCGGACCGTATCATAGATACCAGGGTGGAAATTCAGATCAGGACGGTAGCCATGGACTTCTGGGCCAGCCTGGAGCACAAGATCAACTACAAATTTGAGGGAAAAGCGCCGGAGCATATCAGAAAGGAGCTGGTGGAGTGTGCCGGAATGGTGGCTGATCTGGATGCAAGAATGCTGTCTCTGAACGAGGAGATCCAGGCCCTTGGCGGAGAAAAAGAGGAGTAACAGGCGGGCTGTGGAGGAGCCGCTTATGCGCCATAAATGAGGAGTGCCCCGATACCTTACGGCACCGGGGCTATTATGAAAAAATTATCTGTTTTTGTTTGCGGTAACATTGCTGTTGCCCTCAACCGATAATTGAATTATATCCCTAAAATATGAATAAATTATGAACAAGATGTAAATGTATAGTTAATTGCAATAAAAAAACTGTTTGCGGAAATAAAAAATAGTGCAAGATATACAAAGAAGCCTTCTGCAGGGCCGGTTGTAAAATGCCGGGAATGATGCTAAAATGAAGCAATGGCCGGAAGGCCGGAGAGAACGCGGGACGGTACAGGAGGATAGAGCGGATGGAGAATTACAGAGGGGATGCGCCGAAGGAGGGGGCCAGGCAGTCTGGCCTTCTGACACCGGATGCCCAGGAGGCCAGAAGGCTGCGCAATCAGCTTGTGGAGTACGACGGTTATCTTCAGGAAATGAGAAAATCCAACAGGAAGAACGTGGAGACCCTGGATGTGATCCAGCGTTATACGGATAAGAGCGCAGAGGGAATACAGGCTCTCACTGAGGAGAGTGCGGCAGGTCTGCAGAACCTTGCGGAGAAAGGGCTGAACGGAATCTCCCAGCTGGCCGCAGAGTGCACGGCCAGTGTGCGCAGGCTGGCCTCCCTGTCAGAGCAGGGCCATCAGGAGCTTGGCAGGCAGGCCGGAGAACGTCTGGAGAGCCTGGGCCGTTCCGGCGAGGAGAAGCTGAAGGGACTGGTACAGACCGGCACGGAGAGCATGGATCATCTGAGCCAGACCGGTATCCGGCAGATGGAGAGCCTGGCTCAGGAGAGCACCCGGCGTCTGGAGGAGCTGGCATCGGAGAGCGGAGAACAGCTGCGCACCCTGGTACAGGAAGGTCTGGAACGGATCCGGGAGGTGAATGACCGCAATCTGAAAACGGCGGAGCAGGTGGATGAGATCCGCCGGCTGGTGGCCGGCCAGACGGAAGCCCTTCGCGAGATGCAGAAGCAGACGGACGAGTTTACCCACAGGGAGAATGTGAAGGTATACCGGAATGTGCAGGCGGTTGTAGTGGAGGAAGTGAAAAAACAGACGGACGAGCTGAAGCAGCAGACGGATGAGCTGAAGGCTGCCGGAAAGGGAACCAGACCACTTCTCCTTGTAACGCTGGCGCTTGCCCTGATCAATGTGGTCCTGCTGGCACTTCAGATTCTGGGTATTTTTGGAGTATAGGAGTCGAAATGGCAAAACAGGAATGGAAACCCGGCAATATGCTTTATCCGCTTCCGGCGGTCATGGTAAGCTGCGCAGACCGGGAAGGAAACAGCAATATTATCACGGTAGCCTGGGCGGGAACCGTGTGCAGCACGCCGCCCATGGTGTCGATTTCCGTGCGCCCGGACAGGCATTCCTGGCATATGATCCGGGAGAGCGGAGAGTTTGTGGTGAATCTGACCACGGAGAAGCTGACAAGAGCCACCGACCTGTGCGGGGTAAAAAGCGGAAGGGATACGGATAAGTGGAAGCTGGCCCATCTGACTCCCATCCCGGCCCGGAGGGTATCCGCGCCGCTGATCAAGGAAAGCCCGGTGAACCTGGAGTGTGTGGTGAAGCAGACGCTGGAGCTGGGAAGCCATACCATGTTCGTGGGCGAGGTGGTGTCCGTGAGTGTGGACGAGGCCTATATGGACGGACAGAACCGTTTTCATCTGGAAGCGGCAAAGCCGGTCTGCTATTCCCATGGCAGATATTATGCTCTGGGCAGGGAGCTCGGTTCCTTTGGCTTCAGCGTGGCCAGAAAGCAGAGAACGGAGCCTGTACAGACGGAGAAACAGGGAAAAAGGCGAAAAAGCAGGAAAAGATAAATTTCATGGATAAACTGACAAGGCATTACAGAAAACTGAAGGCTGTTTTTCTCATCTCGGCATTTGGCGTGATAGCGGCAGCCCTGTTTGCTCTCCCCACATCGGTTCGGTGGGAGGCTTCGGAAGAAAATATATTTCAGGTGTATCTGAACGGAACGGATGTGGGAAGCACAGATGACCCTGAACAGATGGAGGAGCTGCTCTGGCAGGCACGGGAGGAGCTGGTTCGTGACAGCCGGGAAATGGTTTTCATGGATGCGGATCTGACGTTTGAAGGGAGGGCCTGCCTTTTCGGGACGATAAATGGTGAGCGCTCCATCAGAGCCAATATGAAAGAGGTGCTGGAGGGAAGCGTCCGCCAGACGCTTCAGCGCGCCTTTACCGTGAAGATCAATGAATATACGGTAAATCTGCGAACCAGCAAAGAGGTGCTGACTCTGCTGCAGGAATGTCTGAACAGGTACGACCCGGAGGGGGAATACGCGGTGGATCTGGTGGTGGATCCGGATCGGGAGCTGAATGTGCTCACCACTTCCATCCGGCCTTCCGAACAGGAGCAGGAGCAGACCAGGCTGTGCGCGGGCCTGGATGCTTTTTTGAATGAAGCGATGGAAACGATTCCCGCACAGGCTCAGCCGACAGGCTTTGAGGAGATCGACTATGGCCTGGTGGATGTGGCCTATGCGGATACGGTGGAGGTGGTGGAGGCCTATCTGATGGAGGATGAAATCACTCCTCTAAAGGAGGCCATTGACCAGGTGACCAAGGAGCAGGAGAAGGAGCAGATCTACGAGGTGCAGTCGGGAGATACCCTGTCCCAGATTGCGCTGAACAATGGTCTGACGGTGGAGGGGCTGGTAGACATCAATCCTGCTCTGGAGGATGAAAATGCTACCATCCGTCCCGGTGATGAACTGGTCATCACCGTTCCCGAGCCTGAGCTGTCCGTTCTGCACAGAGTGCTTGTGTATGAGGAGGACAGCTACGAGGCTCCGGTGGAATATGTGGATGTGGACGAATGGTATACCACGAAAACAGAGGTGATCCAGGAGCCCTCCGCAGGCTTCCGCAGGACGGCCAGCATCAAGACCTTCAGAAATGAAGAGGAGATCGGCGAGGAGATTATCCTGGAGGATGTGGAGTTTGAGGCGGTTCCAAAGATCGTAAAGAGAGGAACGAAGGTTCCGCCCACCTACATCAAGCCCATTTCAGGAGGGCGGATTTCCTCCTCCTTCGGCAGAAGAAACGCACCCACCAGGGGAGCCTCCACAAACCATCACGGCGTTGACTGGGCCATTCCCGTGGGTACGGCGGTGATGGCCTCCAGCGGCGGAACGGTGACCAGGGCCGGATGGGGAGGCGGCTATGGCTACGTGGTGTACGTGCAGCATGCGGATGGCAGAGAAACCCGCTATGCCCATTTAAGCAAGATTCTGGTATCCGTGGGAGAGCATGTGGATCAGGGAGAAAAGATCGCCCTTACCGGAAACACCGGAAGGAGCACGGGCCCTCATCTGCATTTTGAACTCCGTATAAACGGCGTCCCTGTGAACCCTTATGAGCATTTTAATTAGGGAAATTGCCCATTTACAAAGCAGAGAAATATGTTATAATCGCTTTTGTATGACCGGGTGTGGCTGAAGTGATCTATTTTCCCGGTTTTTGTATGTTTTTCGGATAATGACTTCAAATGCGTTTGGTATAAAGGGCAGAGGACTGCTCATAATAAGGGTATCAGGGCAGAGCCCTTCCACTAAGAAGGCGGATACGGCGCGTATGGCGTGAAATCTTCCCGGAGGGCTCGAAGGTGCGCAGGTTGTGGAAGGATATGGGATATTAATATATGGAACAATACGTGGTTTGCGGCGGGAATCCGCTGGTAGGGGAAGTGGAGATCGGAGGCGCCAAAAATGCGGCGCTGGCCATTCTGGCAGCTTCCGTGATGACGGATGAGACGGTAGTGATAGAGAATATGCCGGATGTACGTGACACCAACATCCTCCTCCAGGCGATGGAGAGCATTGGTGTGATCGTTAACCGCCTGGATCGTCACAGTGTGAAGATCAACGCCTCTCAGATCCACGATGTGGTGATAGAGGATGATTATATTAAGAAAATACGGGCTTCCTACTATCTTCTCGGGGCGCTTCTGGGCAAATACAACAGAGCCAGGGTGGCGCTGCCCGGCGGCTGCAACATCGGCAGCAGGCCCATTGACCAGCATATCAAGGGGTTTAAGGCTCTGGGTGCAGAGGTGCGTATCGAGCACGGACTGATCATCACAGAGGCGGAGCGCCTGACCGGGAGCCATCTGTATATGGACGTGGTCAGCGTGGGCGCAACCATCAACGTGATGATGGCGGCTGCCATGGCGGACGGCATGACCATCATCGAGAACGCGGCCAAGGAACCCCATGTGGTGGATCTGGCTAATTTCCTGAACAGCATGGGAGCCAATATCAAGGGTGCGGGAACGGATGTGATCCGTATCCGCGGCGTACAGAAGCTTCATAAAACGGAATACACCATCATTCCCGACCAGATCGAGGCCGGCACCTTCATGTTTGCCGCCGCCGCCACCAGGGGGGATGTGACGGTGAAGAATGTGATTCCCAAGCATCTGGAATCCATCAGCGCCAAGCTGATTGAGATTGGCTGTGATGTGGAGGAATCCGATGATGCGGTGCGCGTGTCAGCCTCCAGGCCGCTGACCCACACCCATGTGAAGACCCTGCCCTACCCCGGCTTCCCCACGGACATGCAGCCCCAGATCGCGGTGACGCTGGGCCTTTCCCAGGGAACCAGCATCGTGACGGAAAGTATCTTTGAGAATCGTTTCAAATATGTGGACGAGCTGACCAGGATGGGAGCCAGCGTGAAGGTGGAGGGCAATACCGCCATCATCGACGGTGTATCCCGCTATACCGGGGCAGGGATCACGGCTCCCGATCTGCGTGCAGGAGCGGCTCTGGTGATCGCGGCCCTTGCGGCGGAGGGCGTATCCACCGTGGACGACATTATCTATATTGAGAGAGGCTACGAGAACTTCCCTGAGAAGCTCCGCGGCCTGGGCGCTCAGATCGAGAAGGTGGACAATGAGCGGGATGTGAAGAAGTTCCGCTTTAAGGTGGTATAAGCCGGAGAGGGGTACCGCCTGCCGGCTTGCCTATGAGCAAAAGGAGCTGCGAAGCGGCGGAAAGCCCCGAAGGGGCGTTTGGTGAAGCCGTTTGCTGCCGTTTTGCGGGCGCGGGCTGAACTGTTACCGAATGGCGTTACTGTTCACTGGCAAGCCAGTAAACAGTAACTTTCGCGGGCCTATTGAAAGTTTTTGCAGCGCAAAAGAGGCCCGCTCACTCCTGAATCACATTCTTACGTCTCAAACGGCAGGCGTTTGAGGCTGCTGTGAACAGTAACCGAATGGCTGCAATCTATTCGTGCTTTTGTATGAAAAATCTTGACAGCGCCTGCAGAAAGGTGTAGGGTAGATGAGTAGCCATTGATATGAAAATTCAATATTGTATCTGTCTCTTATTCAGAGTGGTGGAGGTACATAGGACCAGTGAAGCCACGGCAACCCCTTATAAGGAAGGTGCCAGCCTGAGCGAGTAAATCGAACAATAAGAGGATTTGATTATCATTTTACATCGGATCCGCTTATGCGCGGATCTTTTTTTGTACAATAGGAGAAGAAAGATGGAAAAACACTTATTTACTTCAGAATCCGTAACAGAGGGACATCCCGACAAAATGTGCGACGCCATATCCGACGCTGTGCTGGACGCTCTCATGGAGAAGGATCCCAACAGCCGTGTGGCCTGCGAGACCTGCACCACCACGGGACTGGTGATGGTGATGGGAGAAATCACCACCAACGCATACGTGGACATTCAGAAAATCGTCCGCGACACCGTGCGGGAAATCGGCTATACCAAATCCGACTACGGCTTTGACGCCAATACCTGCGGTGTGATGGTGGTTCTGGACGAGCAGTCCTCCGACATTGCCATGGGCGTGAACAAGGCCCTGGAAGCCAGGGAGCATACCATGAGCGACGATGAGATCGAGGCCATCGGAGCCGGAGATCAGGGAATGATGTTTGGCTATGCCACCAACGAGACGGAGGAGTACATGCCCTACGCTATCAGCCTGGCCCACAAGCTGACCAAGAAGCTGACCGAGGTGCGTAAAAACGGAACCCTTCCCTATTTAAGGCCAGACGGCAAGAGCCAGGTAACTGTGGAGTACGATGAGAATGAAAAGCCTGTGCGCCTGGAGGCAGTGGTTCTGTCCACCCAGCACGATCCTGACGTGACCCAGGAGCAGATTCATGCGGACATTAAGAAGTATGTGTTCGATCCCGTTCTGCCCGTGGAGCTTCTGGATGAGAATACCAAATACTTCATCAACCCTACCGGACGTTTCGTGATCGGCGGCCCCAACGGCGACAGCGGCCTGACCGGGCGCAAGATCATCGTGGACACCTACGGCGGATATGCCCGTCACGGCGGCGGAGCCTTCTCCGGCAAGGACTGCACCAAGGTGGACCGCTCCGCAGCTTATGCTGCCCGCTACGTTGCCAAGAATATTGTGGCGGCAGGGCTGGCCGACAAATGTGAGATCCAGCTTTCCTATGCCATTGGCGTTGCACGGCCTACCTCCATTATGGTGGATACCTACGGCACCGGAAAGGTTTCCGATGAGAAGCTGGTGGAGATTATCCGCGACAACTTTGACCTGCGTCCCGCAGGCATCATCAGGATGCTGAACCTGCGCCGTCCCATTTACAGGCAGACCGCCGCATACGGACATTTCGGAAGAAATGACCTGGATCTGCCCTGGGAGAAGCTGGACCGGGTTGAGAGCCTGAGGAAGTACCTGTAAAAATGAAAACGATCTGGAAGGCTGGTCTCTGACGGGGATCAGCCTTTTTAGATAGGTGTGTTCCTGGCATCTTGCACGCCTCTGTGCAACTATGCTACAATAAATCAGAAAAACGGATCAAACAGAATCGTTCAGCCGCAATAGCGGACAACACGGAGGTGCCAATGGAACTATGTGCATCCTGCATCCGCTGTCTCATGGACAGACAGGAAGAAAGAATCAGAGGAAAAGGAACGGAAAAGGACAGGAGAGAATATATGCGCGCCCTGGCCCGGATCATTGCGGACAGTGGGGATGATGACTCCGCCCCTGTCCTGGTGGAGCGGATCAATCAGGTATACCGCAGGATCTTCGGGCCCTTGACGGACTATGATGAGATCAAAAGGGAATTTAACGATCTGATGCTTTCTGTAGAGCCTGGTATCAGGAAGGTGATGGAGGAAAGCGGCGATCCGCTTCATACCGCCCTGGTTTACGCCAGAGCCGCCAACTATATCGACTTCGGCATGGCCGGAAAGGTGGAGAAGGAGGTTCTGTTTGAGCTTCTGAACCAGGCGGCCCGGGAGGAACTGGAGGAGACGGCGTACCGGGCGTTTCTGAACGATCTGGAGCGGGCGGGAAGCCTGATCTACGTCACCGACAACTGTGGAGAGGTGGTCTGCGACCGGATCGTGGCGGAGGAGCTTTTGAAACGTTTTCCCCATCTGGAGCTTACCGTGATGGTACGGGGAGAGAAGGCTCTGAACGATGCTGACAGGGAGGATGCGGCCCAGGCGGGCTTCGACCGAATAGCCAGGGTGGTGGACAACGGCTGCGGCGTGGCAGGCACGCCTCTTGCATATGTGAGTGAGGAAGCGAGAAAACTACTGACGGAGGCTGATGTGATTCTGGCCAAGGGACAGGGTAATTTTGAAACCATGCACGGCTGCGGGCTGAACATTTACTATGCGTTTCTGTGTAAGTGCGACTGGTTCCAGAAACGTTTTGATATGGAAAAGAACAAAGGAATGTTTGTGGCGGAGAGAACATTGCTGTGACGGCAGAGGAGAAACCGCATCCGCGTTTTCTCCCCGCCTCCGTCGCTGACGCTCCGGAATGAGGATATGCGCAGGAAAGAAGCCAGATGGCTTCTTTCCTGCACGGGCAGTTTGTGCCGGGGCGTCATAAACTGCCATGATGGCAGAGGAGAAACCGCATCCGCGTTTTCTCCCCGCCTCCGTCGCTGACGCTCCGGAATGAGGTAATTATGGCATTTGCACATTTGCACGTCCACACGGAATACAGTCTGCTGGACGGCTCTAATAAGATAAAAGAATACGTGAAAAGGGTGAAGGAGCTGGGCATGGACAGCGCGGCCATCACCGACCATGGCGTGATGTACGGCGTGATCGATTTTTACAGGGCGGCCAGGGAGGCGGGGATCAAGCCGATCATCGGCTGTGAGGTTTATGTGGCGCCGGGTTCCCGTTTTGATAAGGAAAATGTGGGCGGTGACGACCGTTACTATCATCTGGTGCTTCTGGCAGAGAACAACACGGGCTATGCCAATCTGATGAAGATCGTGAGCAAGGGCTTCACGGAGGGGTATTATTACAAGCCCCGTGTGGACATGGAGCTCCTGAACCGCTACCATGAGGGGATCATCGCTCTTTCCGCCTGTCTGGCCGGTGAGGTGGCCCGCAATATCCAGAAGGGGCTTCCGGAGGAGGCAAAGAAGGCCGCCCTCCGCTATCAGGAATGCTTCGGGAAGGATAATTTTTTCCTGGAGCTGCAGGATCACGGCATTCCGGCCCAGCGGATGGTGAACACGGCGCTTCTGTCCATGAGCAGGGAGCTGGGTATCCCGCTGGCGGCAACCAACGATGTGCATTACACCTATCGGGAGGATGAGAAGCCTCACGACATCCTGTTGTGCATCCAGACGGCGAAGAAGCTGGCGGACGAGGATCGGATGCGCTATGAGGGCGGCCAGTATTATGTGAAAAGCGAGGAGGACATGAAGGCGCTTTTCCCTTATGCCTGGGAGGCAGTGGAGAATACCCAGGCCATTGCGGACCGGTGTAATGTGGAGATCGAGTTCGGCGTGACCAAGCTGCCCCATTTTGAGGTGCCGGAGGGCTTCAGCTCGGAGACCTACCTGACGAAGCTGTGCGAGGACGGGCTGAGGGAGCGGTACCCGGAGGACGACGGGGTGCTCCATGAGCGGCTGGAATATGAGCTTTCCATCATACGCCGGATGGGATACGTGGATTATTTCCTGATTGTGTGGGATTTCATCAATTATGCCAGACAGAACGGCATTGCTGTGGGGCCGGGGCGGGGCTCGGCGGCGGGCAGCATCGTGGCCTACTGCCTGAAAATCACCAACATTGATCCTATCCGCTACAGTCTGCTGTTTGAAAGGTTCCTGAATCCGGAGCGTGTCTCCATGCCGGATATTGACATCGACTTCTGCTTTGAAAGGCGGCAGGAGGTGATCGACTATGTGGGCAGGAAGTACGGCTCCGAAAAGGTGGTGCAGATCGTCACCTTCGGTACCATGGCCGCCAAGGGTGTGATCCGGGATGTGGGCCGTGTGATGGATCTGCCCTATTCTTATGTAGATAATATTGCCAAAATGGTTCCAAACGAACTGAACGTTACCATCGACCGGGCGCTGCAGGCCAACCCGGAGCTGAGGAATCTGTACGAGACGGACAGCCAGGTGAAGGAGCTGATCGACATGAGCAAGCGCCTGGAGGGCCTGCCCCGTCACACCTCCATGCACGCGGCGGGCGTGGTCATCTGTCCGGAGAGCGCGGACGAATACGTGCCTCTCTCCAGGGGAAGCGACGGCTGTGTCACCACCCAGTTCACCATGACGACACTGGAGGAGCTGGGCCTTCTGAAAATGGATTTTCTGGGCCTGCGCACTCTCACCGTGATTCAGAACGCAGTGGAGCTGGTAAAGAAGGACAAAGGAATAGAGCTTGATATAGACAATATCGATTTTAACGACAAGGCAGTGCTGGATTCCATCGGCACCGGCCGTACCGACGGAGTGTTCCAGCTGGAAAGCGGCGGCATGAAAAATTTCATGAAGGAGTTAAAGCCCCAGAACCTGGAGGACATCATTGCCGGGATTTCCCTGTACCGTCCCGGCCCCATGGATTTCATTCCCAGATACATCAGGGGGAAAAACAATTCCGCCAGCATCACCTACCTCTGTCCCCAGTTAAAGCCCATTCTGGAAGCCACCTACGGCTGTATCGTATACCAGGAGCAGGTCATGCAGATCGTGCGTGACCTGGGCGGCTACACCATGGGCAGAAGCGATCTGGTGCGCCGCGCCATGAGTAAGAAGAAGCAGGCTGTGATGGAAAAGGAACGGGCCAATTTCATCTATGGCAACAAGGAGGAGAACGTGCCGGGCTGCGTGGCAAACGGGATCTCCGAGCAGGTAGCGGGAACCATCTATGAGGAAATGATGGATTTTGCCAAATACGCCTTCAACAAATCCCATGCCGCCTGCTATGCCGTAGTTTCCTACCAGACTGCCTACCTGAAATACTACTACCCGGTAGAATTTATGGCTGCCCTGCTCACCTCCGTGATCGACAATCCCAGGAAGGTGGCAGAATACATTCTGACCTGCCGAAGCATGGGCATCAGGATCCTTCCTCCGGACATTAATGAAGGAGAACCCGGCTTTTCCGTATCCGGCCCCTCCATCCGTTATGCCCTTACCGCCATCAAGGGCATCGGCCGCCCTGTGATCGACCAGATCATTCAGGAGAGAAAACAGAGAGGGCCCTTTTCCTCCATCCAGGATTTCATCACCCGTACCGTGGACACCGAGGTGAACAAAAGGACGGTGGAGAATTTCATCAAATCCGGTACTCTGGACAGCCTGGACGGAACCAGAAAGCAGTATATGAGCGTGTACGCCCAGATGATAGACGGTTGTATGCAGAACAAGAAAAACAACCTGGCCGGGCAGATGAGCCTGTTCGATCTGGTGAGCGAGGAGGAGCGGAGCGAGTACCAGCTCCGCCTGCCCAATGTGGGGGAGTATCCCAAGGAGATTCTGCTTGGCTTTGAAAAAGAGGTGCTTGGCATTTACGTCAGCGGCCATCCGTTGGAGGAGTATGAGAGCACCTGGCGAAAGCACATTACCCGCACCACCGCCGATTTTGCCCTGGACGAGGAGACCGGAGCCATGCTGGTAAAGGATCAGGAACGCGTAACCATCGGCGGCCTGATCACTGAAAAAAAGATCAAATACACCAAAAACGACAAGGTTATGGCATTCCTTACCCTGGAAGATCTGCTGGGCAGCGTGGAGGTAGTGGTTTTCCCCAAGGTATATGAAAAGGAAAGCGCTCGTTTGACAGAGGACGCCAAGGTATTCATCCACGGCCGCGCCGTGGTGGAGGAGGAGCGGGACGGCAAGGTGATCTGCGAATCCATCCAGCTCTTTGACGATATCAAAAAGACTCTCTGGGTGCGTTTTGCCGCCAAGGAGGACTATGAGGCCGCTGAACAGAAGCTTCTGGACATGCTGGCCGGTTCCGACGGCAGCGACAGTGTGGTGATCTATGTGGAGAGCATCAAGGCCAGAAAGAATCTGCCTCCTAATCGGAACGTGCGCGCCGACCGGGAGCTGGTGGAGAAGCTGGAGGCGGAGTTTGGAGAGGGGAACATCAAGGTTGTGTAGAGGGGGCGGGGTTCCCGGCAGGAGGTGAGGCCTCCTGCGTCTCCGCCCGCGGCCTGCGGCAGGTTCTTCGGCGGGGCACGCTCTAGTCGGCGAACTTATTTTTATATTGCCGGATGATTTTCTGCTTATATTCATCGATGAGAGCCAATGTTGGTACAACCATTACGACGTTCTGTGGCTGCGTTCGACAAATATACTCTTCATACTAATCTCCATTCCGGAGCGTAAGTGACGGGAGCATCAGGCTTATTTTTCACACTATTCTCATCCGAATGTTATCTAAATGCTTTATATTTGAGCAAAGTCTTTATGGAATCCATAATTTGTTCGTAAGTAATATTCTCTGCATAGGAAAATTGCCTGCGGTATTTATCCCACATTGTTTCGAGTTCCGGGCTTTCTTCGATGTTGTGAAGAATAGAAGTAACATCTGCAATCTGCTCTGTAGTGCCACGATGCCTGGCAGTTGCACTTAACGCATCAGCAAATATTGTATAATCAAATTTCTGTGTTGTGGTCAGTATGTAGGCATCGTAAAAATCTCTGGGACGAGTATTGAACACGCTGCGGCGTAAAATAGTTTCAACCTTTTCAGCCATAACGGTCTCTATGTTGTATGCCCACAGCTCATAAGATTTCTCATCATCGAAAATTTCAGAGAAGTTATACTGCACCGCATGAGGCGTAATGGCATCACCAGTAGACACGTCAATGCTCAGCGGAGTCAGCAGAGTATCGAACTTGGCGTTCAGCATAACATGGTATCCACCGTAAATAGCATCCTCTCGGATGGGAGAGATTGTGCCAATCTCAAACACAACACCATCATCAAATGCGATGCCGCAGACGTCTTTCAATGCGCTGCGAATTGCTTCCGGTGTAAGAGGCAGATTTTTAAGCGTAGTATCCATATCCATTGTTGCACGATTATCCAAGCCAACAATAGCAGCTACCAATATACCACCCTTTAGAACGAACTTCTCTTTGTATTCGGAAGCGGAAAGACGGACGAGCAGACGTTCAAACATATAGTTCTGCAAAATGACCTGTGCAGGAATATTCTTCTGCTTGGCTATATTACGAATTTTCGCTTTCAGACTCATTGCTTTGCTCATAGGAGCACCTCCAAATAATGACGCAACACTTTTTCAACACGCATCTGCTTTGCGTATGTGTTCAGCTTGTTCAGATTTTTCTTTGGGCTTGCGGCGTACATTTTGAGTGCCGCTAAAAATGTTTCTGTTCCCAATTTATTGCGACTGCGAATAACATCGCATATTGTGCGCTCCAGATCATACGCCTGTACACTGTTTCCTGCGGGCGTTTGCAGTCTCGTTCTGCCCAAGTCGAACAGCTCCGGTTTGATGTAGTACACCTTGCACTCTTCTTTGATAGCGGCAGAAGGAATACAACCGGATGGCGCGGTAACGGTATGCTCAAAAGGCGTTCTATCTGAAATCCCGTGAAGGAATAGAGCCGTTTCGTGAGAGAAAATTATTTTATCGGAACGCTTGCTGATGGACAGCAGCTCGTCCTGCATATCGTCGGGAAGAATATACTGACCTTTTACGATTCTGTGGATTTTATCTTCTTTGCACAGCTTGTAGAGCATGGCTTTTGAAATACCGCGCTGTGCAGCGATTTTAGCTTCTATGATGCCGCCGTGTTCCGATGCAATGGCGGCAAGTTCGGTTATATAATCCATGCACTCACCTCATTTTAGATTTACTCGATAATATTATGTCCACAATTATGATGAAAGTCAACATGTTTGGGTGAACATTTGAAAAATATTTACAATTAAATTACGATATAAGTAAATGGCATGGCAAGAGCAAAGGCGCTGCCGCAAAAAGTTACAGCCCAGCTTCTCTGCAAGCTGCGCAGAAGTGATTTTCAATCTTCCATCCAGAAGAAAAATCTGCTGCAGTGTATTTAACAACTGACAATCCAGGCACAATCGTGTACAATGATTTCCACACAGACCAGAAACGGCAGGCAGATCTTTGAAAGGAAATGATTGTTATGTCAGATACACAAAATAATACCCGTTATTATAAGAAACTAAGTTTTGACCATGGCCGGGAGGACGGGAGCCGTATGCGGTCAGGGAATGCGGCAGAAAACATGAATGTACTGCGCCATATAGGAACCAATCTTCTGAAGCAGGAAAAAACCTGCAGGATGGGGATTGCAGGCAAGAGGAAGAAGTGCGGCTATGATATGGACTATCTTTATAAAATACTTAGAGGGCTGAACACAGGTGTCTGGTATCTGTATTCAGCCTTACAGTAAAAGTTTGCGTTTACCCTGCTGTTACTGAACAAAAGCCTTGAATCTGTCCGGCAGATGGATTAAAATGAAAAAAGATATTGAGCTTGCTGTTCACCACAGCGGGTTATTGCTCCCAACAGCTTCAAACGGCTGCTGTTTGAGGCGTAAGAATATGGTTCAGCGGCCACAGGAGCCGCATACGGCAGACTGGAGGATCATTTATGGCGAAGTCGATCAAAACAATAGGAATCCTGACCAGCGGCGGGGACGCTCCCGGCATGAACGCTGCGATCCGTGCGGTGACGAGGAAAGCCCTCACCAACGGCGTCAAGGTAAAGGGGATCAAGAGAGGCTATCAGGGCCTTTTAAATGAAGAAATCATAGATATGCAGGCAAGAAGCGTTTCCGATATTATCCAGAGAGGCGGCACCATCCTGGGAACCGCCCGGTGTATGGAGTTTACCACGGAGGCCGGACAGAAGATGGGTGCGGATATCTGCCGTAAGCATGGGATTGACGGCCTGGTGGTGATTGGCGGGGACGGCTCTTACAAGGGCGCCCAGGCCCTGTCCAGAAACGGTATTAACACCATCGGTATTCCCGGCACCATCGACCTGGATATCGCCTGCACCGAATATACCATCGGCTTTGATACTGCCATCAACACCGCCATGCAGGCTATCGACAAGGTAAGGGATACCTCCTCCTCCCACGAGCGCTGCTCCATCATCGAGGTAATGGGCAGGAACGCAGGCTACATCGCCCTCTGGTGCGGCGTTGCCAACGGAGCCGAGGACATCCTTCTCCCTGAGAAATACGATTTCAACGAACAGACCATTATAAACAACATCATTCAGAACCGGAAAAAAGGAAAGACCTTCCATCTCATCATCAATGCCGAGGGCATTGGCCACTCCACCTCCATGGCGAGACGGATTGAAGCCGCCACAGGCATGGAGACCCGCGCCACCATCTTAGGCTACATGCAGCGCGGAGGAAGCCCCAGCTGCCGCGACCGGTACTACGCCTCCATCATGGGCTGCATGGCCGCCGATATCCTTTGTGAAGGCGGGACAAACCGTGTCATCGGCTACCGCAATGGACAGTTCGTCCACTTCGATATCGAAGAAGCCCTTGCCATGCAGAAGGACATCCCCGAATACGAATACCTGTGCAGCCGCCTTCTGGCCACCTGACCGCTCCACTCTGCTTCAGGCACACACCCGCGCCACAGTGCCAACACGGCCGACAAAAAGAACAACAGCCCACCACAAGCTGTTGTTCTTTTCAAAATAACCAGCGCCCCTTTTAAAATACGGCTGTTGCGGTTTCAGCGCAGCAGCCCCAAAAGAAATATATAAAGCCGTTAAAAGTAGTTGGAAATAACCGTCCTGCTTTTCTGATGAACTACGCGGCCTCCCCCATCGGAAAACAGTACAGCCCTTATTGGAGACCCTATGCTGACAAAGAAAAAACCAAAAATGCCCTACACCAGAAAACTGGCCTTGGGCTTTGCCCTCATCATCCTGGCAGGAGCCGTCCTCCTCTGCCTTCCTATATCCACCAGAAGCGGCCAGTGGATGCCCTTTCTGGATGCCCTGTTTACCGCTGTCTCCGCTACCTGCGTTACCGGACTGATCGTGGTGGACACCTATCAGAACTGGAGCCTGTTCGGACAGCTTGTGATTTTGACGCTGATCCAGATCGGCGGTCTGGGCTTTATCACCATCGGAAGCTTTATTGCCGTCCTTCTCAAGAAAAAAATCGGTCTGCGTGAGAGGGAGGCTATTCATGAAAGCGCCAGCACCATAGAGCTGGCGGGTATGGTGAAGCTGGTGCGTAAGATCGTGAAGGGAACCTTCTGCTTTGAGGCGGCGGGGGCTGTTCTTTTAGCCATCCGCTTCATTCCCCGCTTCGGCTTCTGGCAGGGAGCCTATATGGGAGTGTTCCATTCTATCTCTGCCTTCTGTAACGCGGGCTTTGACCTGATGGGAATTGACACTCCTTTCAACTCTCTGGTAGACTATGAGGGCGATATTCTGGTAAATCTGACCATTATGGCTCTGATCGTGATTGGCGGCGCGGGCTTTCTGGTGTGGGACGATCTGCACAGAAACGGTTTTCATTTCAGGAAATACCTGCTCCATACCAAGATCGTGCTGATTGCCACCAGTGTCCTGATTTTCGGCGGAGCCATCCTTTTTTATCTGCTGGAGAAGGACAATGTGTTTGCCGGGATGAATGCACGGGAGACCATCCTGGGGGCGCTGTTCTGTTCCGTGACGCCCAGAACGGCGGGCTTCAATACGGTGGATACGGCGGCTCTCACCGAGGGCGGGAAATTCCTGACCATCCTTCTGATGTTTATCGGAGGCGGCCCGGGCTCCACCGCAGGCGGTGTGAAGGTGACCACCATGGTGGTGATGCTTCTTTTCATGGTATCCACCATACGGGGAACCTACGGCGTGAACATCCTTCAGCGCAGGCTGGAGGAGGATGCGGTGAAGAAGGCCAGCACCATCGTGACGCTGAACCTGACCCTGATCACGCTTGCCCTGCTTTTTATCAGCGCAGTGCAGCCTGTTCCCCTGTCGGATCTGATGCTTGAGGTATTCTCTGCCATAGGAACGGTGGGAATGAGCACCGGGCTGACCCGCACCCTGTATCCGGTATGCAGGGTGGTTCTGATCCTGCTGATGTTCTGCGGACGGCTGGGCAGCCTGACCTTTACCCTGGTATTTGCCAAAAGAAAGCCGGAGCCTCCTGTGAAGCAGCCGGAGGAACGGATCGTGGTGGGCTGATCCGGTATGAGAAAGCGCTGACAGAGGCTTTCATCCAAAACGGAGCCACCTGCAAAAAAAGAAAAAACAAGCGTCTGTCCAGAGCGCCCTGGGGGCGTTTTCTGAGGCGCGGAAAACGGAGTGAACAGTATGAAATCAATGCTTGTAATCGGACTTGGCAGATTTGGCCAGCATCTGGCCTCCAACCTTCTGGATCTGGGAAACGATGTGATGATTATTGACAACGATGAAAAGAAGCTGGAAAGCCTGGTTCCCTATGCCACCAGCTCCAAGATTGGAGACTGCACCAACCCGGAGGTGCTCAAAAGCCTTGGAATCGGTAATTTTGACACCATTTTTATCTGCATCGGAACCAACTTCCAGAGCAGTCTGGAGATCACCAGCCTGGTGAAGGAGATGGGCGGAAAGCATGTGGTAAGCAAGGCCACCAGGGATATTCAGGCCAAATTTCTTTTAAGGAACGGAGCGGATGAGGTCATCTATCCGGAAAAGGATATTGCGGAGCGCTGTGCCGCCAGATACAGTCTGGATCATGTGTTTGATTATATAGAGCTGTCCGACGACTACGGCATTTATGAGATTAACCCCCTGAAGGAATGGGAAAACAAAACGATCCGCGAGTCCAACATTGCGGCCCGTTACCATGTGTCCATTCTGGGAATCGGCAGTATGGACGCCAAGTCCCGGGTTATGCCCACAGCCGATGATGTGATCGTACCGGGGCAGCATCTGATCGTGCTGGCTTCCCACGAGACCGCCAAGAAGCTGCTGCGCCAGATGTGAGGATGAACCGCTTCTGAACCGTATTCTGTACACAAAAAGGAGAGCCGCCCATGATCACATCCGTTTCCAACAGCCGGGTGAAAAGAATCGTTTCATTGAATCAGAAGGCTAAAGACCGCCGCAGGGAGGACTGCTACGTGGTGGAAGGGATCAAAATGTTCCTGGAAGCTCCGGTGGAGGAGATCGAGGAGGTATATGTATCGGAAGATTTTGACCTCTCCGTCTGCCGGGAGAAGCTGGCGGCCCTGCCCTGGGAGCAGGTGACGGCGGAGGTTTTCCGCAAAATGTCGGATACCGCAGCCCCGCAGGGAATCCTATGCGTGATGCGCAGGAAGCATTACGGGCTGGAGCAGCTGCTGTCCTCGCCTGCACCTCTGCTGATGCTGCTGGAGGATCTGCAGGATCCGGGCAACCTGGGCACCATCCTGCGCACCGGTGAGGGGGCCGGGATCGACGGCGTGATCCTGAGCCGGGAAAGTGCGGACATTTACAATCCCAAAACCATACGCTCCACCATGGGAAGCATCTACCGGGTTCCCTTTGTCTACGCAGAGGATTTCGGAGCGGCCATAGAGGAGCTGAAGCGCCGGGGGATCCTTCTCTACGCAGCCCATTTGAGGGGGCAGGTCTGGTATGACGAACCGGACTACAGAGGAGCCTCCGCCTTTCTGATAGGAAACGAGGGAAACGGCCTGAAGCCGGAAACCGCTGACCGGGCTGACGTCTGCATGAAAATACCCATGCAGGGCCAGGTGGAATCCCTGAACGCAGCCATGGCGTCTGGAATCCTGATGTACGAGGCCTTCCGCCAGCGCAGAGGGTGAGGGAGAGCGTTCCTTTTTCACAGGAAAAAGGAAATACAGTCTGTGATTTAAGGAAATACAGTCTGTAATTTTTTCGGATTCGGAAGAAAAAATCTTGTAATAATTGTAACAAAATCATAAATTTTATTCATAAAATAACTGGAAAATTGTCTCACGCGTAATGGAATTTTAACGTGAGGCAATTTTTTTGTGCCATTTAAGAGAAAATAGAGGATAATTTTGACAAAATATGATTGGATTTCAATGAAAATTTCCTCTGTAACGTAAAATATATGTCTGAATATAATGATAAAAAGTAGAAAAATGGCGAAAAACAGCGGAAAACCGGGAGGATAGATGGGTTGACAAACGGAAACAATGCTGTTATGATAGCAACCGTAATATTTGTTAACATTTTTGTAACAAATAATCAACTGCCCCAACGGGGCAGAGCAGGAAAGGTATGGAGGATTTATGAAAGCAAATGGCAGAAGGCTGTTCAAGCAGGCTTTGGGATGTCTGGGAGGGATCCTGTTCCTGGGCATGGCGTGCAAAACAACCACTATGGCAGAGGAAGCGGCGCCCGCCGTTATGACGGCGGAGACGAATGTGCAGATACAGACAGAGGAAGACACGGAGCTGCTGGCACTGGCGGCCCAGCAGCAGGCGATGGCGGCAACAGCTCAGCAACAGGCAGTGGAGCAGCAGGCGGCCGCAGCGCAGACGGCTCAGGCCCAGCACGCTATGATGATGAAGGCGGCCCAGGAAGCCCAGGCAGCGGCCGCTGCCGAAGCGGCTGCCAGACAGGCGGCGGCAGTACAGGCGGTCATCCTGACCCAGGCGGGCGTCAGCCAGCAGGAATTTGACCTCCTGTCGGCGCTGATCCAGTGCGAGGCAGGCGGGGAGTCCCATGTGGGCAAGGTGGCCGTGGGAAATGTGGTGCTGAACCGGGTGGAAGCCGCCCAGCATCCCAACACCATAACGGAGGTTATCTACGAACCCGGCCAGTTCTCCCCTGTGAGAAACGGAAGCTTAAGACACACCTTGGAAACCGGGCGCATCAGTGACGGAAGCAGGCAGGCGGCCCTGGAGGCCCTTGCGGGAAGCGAGCCTGTGGGCGATAAGCTTTTTTTCCGCAGAAACAATGGGAGACGCGGACAGGTGATCGGGAACCATGTGTTTTATTAGTGGGGAGCGGGCCTGTTGAAGGCTTTGCGCTGTAAAGGAGAGCCTGTATATCTGACCAGGAATGGCAGAGGTCGTTTTGTGGTTATGGATATTGAAGATTATGAGCGTGATCGTGCAGAGAGAAAGCTCCTGATGAAGCTGCAGGAAGCCGAAGAAGCTAAAAGAAATCTATCGTGTGGTCAACCGCTATCAGGATATTACGAGAATATTTGAGTGACAATCTTTTTTGAATTAAATGCTGCTGCTTACTGGCTTACCAGTGAACGGCAGCCGAAAACCCCTGCGGGCGCTGTGAAGATGCCCGGCAGGGGTTTTGTAATAATCTGTTAAAACTTGACATCTTTCGCAACAGTTGTTAACATATCCGTAACAAATATCCGGCCAGGGATTTCAGCCGCAGATCAGCGGCAGAGGGCGGAAAGCATCCCGGCGGATACAGGGGAAATGAGGAAGGAAGATATGGTGCAAAGAGGGAGAAACGGGAAAAGGACAGCGTTTGTTTTGACAGCGGTATTGCTGGCGGCAGCTTTTGCGGGAAGCAGGGGCATGGAAGCAAGCGCCGGCGGACAGGAAGCCAGGGAGAACGTGGATGCTCATTTTGCGGCAGGCGAGGCTGCTCTGCCGGAAGGGGAGGAGAACGATCCGGTGGAGAAGGACGCTCTGCCGGAAGGGGAGGAGACGGCCGGGACGCATCTGGACGAGGGCGTGGCAGGCGAAGCCGCCCTTTCCGGGAACGGGAAGGAGCAGGGGAAGGATACAGAGACAGAAAAAAACGTGGATTTTGCCAAGGACAGGATTCTTGATGAAGAAGCCGCCGCACTGACCGGCGCGGCAGGTGAGGCTGTTCCGGCTCGAAGCAGGACAGCGGCGGCTGAGAAAGGGGAGACGGAGGAGGAAGTGAAGCTGGTGATGACCAGCGTGGACAATATCCTGAATGTACGCAGCGACCCGGGAGAGGACGCTGAGAAGGTGGGATACCTGTATGCGGACTGCGGCGGCGCCATCCTGGAGAGAAGGGACGGCTGGACGAAGCTGGAATCGGGGAGCCTGACCGGATGGGCCAAGGACGAATACCTGCTGTTCGGTGAAGATGCGTTGAGAGAGGCCAGGGATGTGGGCAGGACGGTGGCCCATGTGACCGGGGAGACGGTGCGGATCAGAAAGGAGCCGTCGGCGGACGCGGCAGTCTATGATCTGGCGGCAAAGGGAGAGACGATGGAGGTGCTGGATGAGGCTGAGATCGTATTTTCCGGCGGTGTGAAGATCGGCTCCGAATGGACGGCGGTGGACTGGGAGGGAAGCACAGGCTACGTTTCCACCCAGTATATTTCCGTGGATTTTGAGTATGATACGGGGGAGACGCTGGAGGAAGTGGCCGCCAGGCAGGAAGGAGCAGCTGACTCGGAGCAGGATGGAAATGGGACGGAAAAGGACGGAGACAGCGGGCAGAAGCAGGAGAGGAAGAAGCAGAACGCGGGAGGGATCCCGGCGGGCACCAGCGACGTGACCCTTCTGGCGGCTCTGATCCAGTGCGAGGCGGGAAGCGAGATCTATGACGGCCAGGTGGCTGTGGGGGCGGTGGTGGTAAACCGGGTGAAAAGCCCTTCCTATCCCAATACCATTTCCGATGTGATCTTTGCCTCCGGACAGTTTGGCCCTGCGGGAAGCAGGAAGCTGGCCCGCCTCATCGAGAGCGGTAAGATCAAAGAAAGCTGTATACAGGCGGCAAACGAGGCTTTGGCGGGAATCACCAACGTGGGAAGCGCCACTCATTTCCGAAGGGCAGGAAGCAGGGACGGGATCGTGATTGGGAATCATGTTTTCTGGTAAAAGCGTTGATTATCTTTTTTTCTTATAGTATGATGAAAACGATCTGTCGAGGAAGCCGCAGGAGCGGTTTTCATCTGCGGCCGGAGCGGGGAACGCTTAGGCATGGAGGTAATTATGGATTTAAAGGGACGTCATTTTTTAAAGCTGCTTGATTTTACACCGGAGGAGATTACATATCTGCTGGATCTGGCGGCGGATCTGAAGTCGAAGAAGAAGCAGGGGATTCCTGTGGATGTGTTCCGGGGAAAAAATATTGCGCTGATTTTTGAAAAGACCAGCACCAGGACAAGATGCTCCTTTGAGGTGGCAGCTCACGACCTGGGACTGGGAACCACCTATCTGGATCCCTCCTGCTCCCAGATCGGGAAAAAGGAGAGCATTGCGGACAGCGCCAGGGTGCTGGGAAGGATGTTTGAGGGAATCGAGTACCGGGGCTTCGGGCAGGAGATCGTGGAGGAGCTTGCGGTGCATGCGGGCGTGCCTGTGTGGAACGGCCTGACCAATGAATTTCATCCCACCCAGATGCTGGCAGACCTGCTTACCATCCGGGAGCATCTGGGACGGATTCGGGGCGTGAAGCTGGTCTATATGGGAGATGCCCGTTACAATATGGGCAATTCCTACATGGTGGCCTGTGCCAAGATGGGAATGCACTTTACCGCCTGTGCGCCGAAGGAGTATTTCCCCGATCAGGAGCTGGTGGCGGCCTGTCGTGCCATTGCGGCCGGGAATGGCGGTTCCATTACCCTGACGGAGGATGTGCAGGAGGGCACAACGGGAGCGGATGTGATCTGTACCGACGTGTGGGTGTCCATGGGAGAGCCGGACAGCGTGTGGGAGGAGCGGATCAGCCGCCTGTCCCCCTATCAGGTGAACCGGGCTGTGATGGAGAATGCAGGGGAGGCCATCTTCCTTCACTGTCTGCCTGCTTTCCATGATCTGAAAACGGAGATCGGTAAGAAGATCGGGGAAAAATTCGGCATTACGGAGATGGAGGTTACCGACGAGGTGTTTGAATCCCACCGCTCTGTGGTGTTCGAGGAGGCGGAAAACAGGATGCACACCATCAAGGCTGTGATTGCCGCCACCCTGGGCTATGAGCTTCAGGGCTGACAGGGCGCAATCGGGAAGGAATAGATCTTGAGAAAAGCAGAGATTCTCACACTGCTCCGGGAGGCCTGCGCTCTGGGCGGGGAGGGCTATCTGTCCGGGCAGGAGCTGTGCAGCAGATTTCAGATTTCCAGGACTGCGGTGTGGAAGGAGATGAACCAGCTGAAGGAGGAAGGATACCGGATCGAAGCCGTGCCCAACAAGGGGTATCGTCTGGTGGCTTCCCCCGACGTGCTGGAGGTCAGCGAGATCGTAAGCCGTCTTGGGACGAGATGGGCCGGACGGAACCTGATTTTTCATAAGACCACAGGCTCCACCAACACCGACGCCAAGAAGGCGGCGGAGGAGGGAGCCATACAGGGAACCGTGGTGGTGGCGGAGCGCCAGGAGACGGGCAGGGGGCGCAGAGGCCGGCAGTGGGATTCCCCGGGGGGCTGCAACCTTTATTTTACCATTCTCCTGCGTCCGGACTGTAAACCGGAGCAGGCCTGCGCGCTGACGCTGGTGATGGCCCTGGCGGCGGCCCGTGCGGTGAAGGAGCAGGGGCTGGACGCAGGGATCAAATGGCCCAATGATGTGGTGGTGAACGGAAAGAAGGTCTGCGGCATTCTCACGGAGATGAGCGCGGAGCCGGATTATATCCACTACGTGGTGATCGGCACGGGCGTCAACGTAAACCAAAAAGAGTTTCCGGCGGAAATTGCTTCCACAGCCACCTCCCTGAAAAGGGAAAAAGGAACGGAGACGGGCAGGGCCGCTCTGCTGGCCGGGATTCTGGCCAGCTTTGAGGAATATTATGAACGCTTTGCCGCCACCCGGGATCTGTCCGGCCTGAGGGAGGAGTATGAGGCTCTTCTGGTCAACAGGGACAGACAGGTGCGGGTACTGGATCCCAAGGGAGAATACGAGGGCGTTGCCAGAGGGATCAACGATACAGGAGAGCTTCTGGTGGAACGCGGGGACGGCCGGCTGGAAACGGTATACGCCGGGGAGGTTTCCGTCCGCGGGATCTACGGATATGTATAGTTGCTGCCTGCAGCAGGACTGGAGCAGATGAATGAACGAAAAAAGGAAGAACGAAGGCTTTCATACAGAGGACGGCCGTGTGGTGCTCTGCGGCGCCAATTCATATGAAAAGAAATACTTTTTTAATCAGGATTTTAAAATGCTTCCCCAATCCGTCCAGGACGAGCTTCACATCATCTGCGTCCTCTACACGGAGGAGGTGGGAGGCGTTTTCACCATCCTGTTTGAAAAGGACGGCGGAGTGACCCTGGAAACCGAGGCCGCAGAGGAGGACTACCTTTACGATGAGGTGGGCGCAGGCCTGATGCTGGGCGAGATTCGGAGGAAACGCAGGGAGCTTCTGGAATCCCTGAGCCTGTATTACCGCGCCGCCGTTCTTCATGAGGACGTGACGGCTTTTCTGGATAACGAGGACTGAGGAAAGAAAATACGCCGGGCAGCAGTTCAGCCGCGCATATTCCGATGCGGCTGAAGCTGAAACGCTCCGGCATGGAGGAAAACTATGATACTGGCGATCGACGTTGGAAACACCAATATTACCTGCGGAGTGTATGACGGCAGGGAGCTGACGGCCACCTTCCGTATGATGTCCAAGAGCAGCCATACCTCCGATGAATACGGAATGAATCTCCGCCAGATCCTGATGCTCAACGGGATAGAGCGGGAGCAGATCGAGGGGACCGTTGTGGCCAGCGTGGTTCCCAACATCATGCACTCTCTGGTGAGCGGGATCACCAAATATCTGGAGACGCCTCCTCTGATTGTGGGAGCAGGAACCAGGACGGGCATACGCATCGTCACCGAGAATCCCAAGGAGATCGGCCCGGATCGTATCGTGGATGCAGTGGCGGCCTATGAGAAATACGGCGGTCCTGTGCTGGTGCTGGATTTCGGCACAGCCACCACTTACGACTATGTGACAGAGGACGGCTGCTTTGCAGCCGGCATCACTGCGCCCGGCATCCGCATCAGCGCGAAGGCCCTCTGGGAGGATACGGCAAAGCTTCCCATGGTGGAGATCAGGAAGCCGAAAAGCATCCTGGCCCAGGAGACGATCTCCAGTATGCAGGCGGGTCTGGTATTCGGCCAGATCGGTCAGACCGAATACATCGTCAACCAGGTGAAGAAAGAGACCGGGATTCCCGGCATGAAGGTGGTGGCTACCGGAGGACTGGGCAGAATCATTGCGGATGAGACGGACACGATCGACATTTACGACAGCTCCCTCACCCTGGACGGGCTTAGGATCATTTACGAGAAAAACCGCAGGTAGAGGGTGCGTACCGCTGCGCCGCACTCATTTGGGGCAAAGCTTTCACAAATCGGGACGCACATCCCGCAGGAAGCAGTTTTCAAACACGCTCTTTTGGAACGAAAGGATTTTATGGCACAGGTAAAGATAGGAAACGTGACATTAGACAATCAGGTATTTCTGGCGCCGATGGCAGGGGTAAGCGACCTGCCATTTCGTCTGTTATGCAGACAGATGGGGGCCGGCCTGGTGTGCAGCGAGATGGTAAGCGCCAAGGCCATTTTTTATAAAAATAAAAACACGGAAGCGCTGCTGGAAATCCACGAGGAGGAAAAGCCGGTTTCCCTCCAGCTTTTCGGTTCGGATCCGGGGCTGATGGGGGAGATGGCAAAGGCCATTGAGGAGCGTCCCTTTGCCATTCTGGATATTAACATGGGCTGTCCGGTTCCCAAGGTGGTGAACAACGGGGAAGGCTCCGCCCTGATGAAGGATCCGGTTCTGGCAGGCAGGATCATAGAGGCAGTGGCTTCTGCCGTGAAAAAGCCTGTGACCGTGAAGATCAGGAAGGGCTTCGATGAGGAGCATGTGAACGCGGTGGAGCTGGCCCGTATCGCCCAGGAAAGCGGGGCCGCCGGGGTGGTGGTGCACGGAAGAACCAGGGAGCAGTTTTATTCCGGCCATGCGGACTGGGACATTATCGCCCGGGTAAAGGCGGCAGTGAGGATCCCGGTGGTGGGAAACGGAGACGTGACTGATCCGGAGAGCGCCGCGTGCCTGCTGAGGCAGACCGGCTGTGACGCCGTAGCCATCGGAAGGGCGGCCAGGGGAAATCCATGGATTTTCCGGCAGGTGTCCCATTATCTGGACACAGGAGAGCTTCTGCCCGGCCCCACCCAGGAGGAGATCCGGGAAATGATCCTGCGCCATGCCGCGCTGCTGCTGGAGTATAAGGGGGAATACACCGCCGTCCGGGAGATGCGCAAGCACGTGAGCTGGTATACGGCCGGGCTTCCCCATTCTGCCAGGATGCGGGGCAGGATCAATGAAATGGAGACGATGGAGGAGCTGAAGGGGCTGCTTGAGCTGAAGGGATAGGGCGTGTTCCCTTTGAGTATCGGCCCCTCAGGCAGCAAGCAGCCCCTAGGCAGCAAGCTGCCTGGCAAAATGTTCTTTCGGGGCTTCCGGCATCCGTCCGGCAGGTATATTTCTGCTGTCCTGCGCATATTCTTTAGCATGTTGGAGATGGACGCTTTTCTTACGGCAGAGAAGGGACAGGGCAGGCGGCATGGATGGAGGAAAAGAGGGGAGAGCTTTACCACCCAGGAGGATGGTGTCCGCATCACCTTTTTTGAAATGCCGGAAGAATGGCTGGGAAGGCCGGGCAGGCTGGAAGCCAGAATGGGAAAGCTGTACGGGAAGGCGCGGGAGCGGGAGCGCTGCGCCCTTCATGGGGAAAGGCTGCTGTGGCTGTGCGCAGAAGTGCGGGCGGCGCTGGGGCGGGAGGCTCCTTATCCGGGAGCTGGATGGGCCGGCTGGCTTCTTCGCAGACAGGGCCTCTGTCAGCGCATGACATTGATTCTTCCTGACTTCGGCAGAGAGGATGGATGGGAAGAGCTGGAGGCGGAATGCAGGCTGGCGGAGGAGATACTGGGAGAGGCCTATGAGGGGCTGAACGGCCTGCTTCTGGTCAGCGCCGGTCTGGAGGGCTGGAAGGGGAGTGTGGAGCTGAGAGAGAAATTTCCGTACTTTCGTCATATTTACGAGGAGACAGGGCTTCTGACCATCTGCACAGGGGAACTGGGGGCAGGGCTCGGGCCGGGAGGCAGAGCGGGAAACGCAGCGGCGCTGCATTCTGCATCCATCCGTTCTCACATCTGCATGGATCTTAGGCCCGGCTACAGAATCCCCTTCCGTGCCCTGCCTGCGGGTACCCTGTATCTGGATCTGACCTCTGACGGCGGGAAGGCGCGTCTGCTTGCCGCTAAACGGAAGGATATTTCTTATATGAGTGGGCGCAGCTACCTTGACACGTATGTAAGAAAAAGGTATAATACCACTCGTTATCAACACAGATGTAACACCGAAAACGGATAGACGATAGAGAAAAGGCGGAGAAAGGGTAAGAAAAATGGAAGAAAAGAAGAATATTCTCACTTATGAGGGCCTTCGCAGATATGAGGACGAGCTGCACGATCTGAAGGTGGTAAAGAGGCAGGAGGTCGCCCAGAAGATTAAGGAAGCCAGAGAGCAGGGTGACCTTTCCGAGAACGCCGAGTACGATGCGGCCAAGGATGAGCAGAGGGACATTGAGGCCAGGATCGAGGAGCTGGAGAAGATCCTGAAGAATGCGGAAGTGGTTGTGGAGGACGAGGTGGATCTGGAGAAGATCAACATCGGCTGCCGCGTGAAGATTCTGGATCTGGAGTACAATGAGGAGCTGGAATACAAGATCGTAGGCTCCACAGAGGCCAACAGCCTGAAGGGTAAGATTTCCAACGAGTCCCCCGTGGGAAAGGCACTGATCGGCGCCAGAGCGGGTGATGTGGTGGAAGTAGAGACCCAGGTAGGCACACTGAAATATAAGGTTTTGGAGATTCAGAGATCCAACTGACAGGAAGGAGGGGAGAAAACCCCTCCTTTTTTCAGTCCTGTAAAATTTACAGAAGTATTTCAAAAATATGTCTAAATTCTTAAAAAAAACGAAATTCTGTTCATTTTTCCAAAAGGAATCTTGCCAAAACGCAGTGGGATAGTGTACAATTAACAATACAGACTTATAGGTCGAAAGGTAATGGAGGGATAAAAATGACCAAAGCACAGATCTTAAAGAAAGAAATTTTAGGCCAGTACAGAAGCGTGAGGCAGTTTGCGTTAGAGATGCAGATTCCTTACAGCACACTGGTGACCGCATTGGAGCGCGGGATTGACGGCATGGCTTACGGCACAGTGATCAAGATGTGCAGCAAGCTTAACCTGAATCCGGTTGACTTCAGTTCTCTGGAAAGAGACACCACCATCAGCGAGCAGCTCCTGGAGAACAGAGTGATGCAGTATTATGTGAAGCTCAATCAGGAGGGACGGGACAAGATCCTGGGACTGATGGACGACTTTGTACAGATTAAGAAATACAAAGCAAAATAAAAAGGAGACATTCCATGCACTATGATTATCTGATCGTGGGAACGGGCCTGTTCGGCGCATGCTTTGCACACGAGATGCACAGGGCCGGCCGGCACTGCCTGCTGATTGACAAGAGAGAACATATTGCCGGAAATATCTATACGGAAGAAGTTATGGGCATCCAGGTACACAGGTACGGTGCCCATATTTTTCATACCTCAGACCGGGAAATATGGGAATACGCAGGACAGTTTGCCCAGTTCAACCATTATGTGAATTCACCGGTGGCGGTTTACCGGGACGAGCTTTACAATCTGCCTTTTAATATGAACACATTCAGCAAAATGTGGGGCATCCGCACGCCCGCGCAGGCAAAGCGGATCATTGAGGAACAGATTCGGGAGCTGAACATCGGGGAGCCCCGCAACCTGGAGGAGCAGGCTCTCTCTCTGGCCGGCCGGGACGTGTACGAGAAACTGATCAAGGGCTATACGGAGAAGCAGTGGGGAAGGGACTGCAGAGAGCTTCCCGCCTTTATCATCCGCAGAGTGCCGCTGCGCTTCCGGTACGACAACAATTATTTCAATGATCCTTACCAGGGAATCCCTGTGGGCGGCTATACGGCCATGGCCGAGAAGATGCTTGCCGGATGCGAGGTGCGCCTCGGCCTGTCTTACCGGGAATTTCTGGAGCGAAACAGCGCGGCGCAGGAGCCGGATACCTGGGATCGGGTGGTGTACACCGGAATGATCGACGAGTATTTCGATTACCGTCTGGGCGAACTGGAGTACCGCTCTCTCCGTTTTGAGACGGAGGAGCTGCCGGAGGAGGACAACTACCAGGGCAACGCGGTGGTCAACTATACGGAGCGGGAGGTGCCCTACACCAGAATCATCGAGCACAAGCATTTTGAATTCGGAACCCAGCCCGGAACGGTGATCACCAGAGAATATCCGGCGGCCTGGAGCCGGGGAGAGGAACCCTATTATCCTGTGAACGATGAAAAGAATACCGCCCTTTATGAGAAATACCAGGAGCTGGCTGCAAAGGAAAAAAATGTGCTCTTCGGAGGCAGGCTGGGCGGATACCGTTATTATGACATGGATAAGGTTCTGCGCGCCGCGCTTACCATGGCGGAACAGGAGCTTGGGCGGCATGGCTGACGGAGCTGGCCGGTACGGCCAGGATGGGATCTGCCTCTATCTGCATAAGGCGGAGGGGCAGGAGGGAGAGGCGTCCGGCAAAAGGGATTCCCGCCGTCTGCTGGCCCTGGCGGCGGCGGACTATGCGGCGGGGATCGGAAAAGCCGCGCCCGTCTCTGCCCCGGAAAAGGGGCCGTATGGCAAGCCGTATTTTCCCCAGGCTCCCTGGCTTCATTTCAGCATCAGCCACAGCGGCGCATACTGGGTATGCGCCGTTTCCGGTCAGGAGGTGGGCGCGGATATTCAGCTCAGAAGGGAAAAGGGAAAGAGGTATGAGGGCAGGATAAGCGCCCGCCTTTTTCATAAGAAGGAACAGGAATATCTGGACTTTGGCGGAGACTTTATAGACGTGTGGTGCGCCAAGGAAAGCCATGTGAAGTATACGGGGCGGGGGATCGGAAGGGATTTCTCCGCCTTTGCCGTGGCCGGAGCGGAGGGGCTTCTGCCCTGTGTGGAAAAAGACGGCCCAGAGGGCGTTTCCGCCGCTCTGCGCCGTCTGGAGGTGGATTCTGATTATGCGCTCTGTGTGTGCGCCGCCCGGCTGGGGGAGGTGCGTCTTATCTGGCTGTGACGAACTGGCTGAAGCATGTCCGGGTAGATTCCGTGAGACCTTACAGGTATTGTCCTGTCTGCCGGCAGACAGGTAAACAGCAGCCTACAGCACCCATTTTCCTCTGGTGAAATCAGGGAAGGCCACAGGGGCGGAGCCGGTGGCGATGGACTGCTCAGAGAGCGCCGTGACCGCCATCCATGTGGCTGCGTCGTACACGTCCACAGGCATGGGCTTGTGGTGGATCAGGCAGTCGAAGAAGATCTGGAATTCCAGCCAGTCCATGCCGTCGTGGGTTCCCTGTACCCCTTCCTCCAGGTATTTCTTCCATACGGGGTGGTCGTATTCGCCGGCATAGTCGTCCGCATTGCCGCAGCGTTCCTTTCTCCAGGAAAAATCAAGGGCGCGGTCTTCCGGCCGATCCAGGAAAACGGAATCAGTTGCCTCCTCGTACATTCCCTTCGTTCCACGCACGGTGAAGCCGCGGCTGTAGAAGCGGGGCAGGGTGGTGTCCAGGGTCAGAGTGATGGTCTGTCCGTGGGCGCATTTCAGCACGGTGGTCACAACATCCCCCTGGGTGAAGGTCACGTTCTGCAAAGGATCGTCAGCAGGCTTGCTGGCCTGGATGAACTCGTGGAGCCCTGCGGCTTTGGAAGCCGTGGAGGTGAGGGAGACGATCCGGTTGCCGTGATTGATGTTCAGCACCTTGGCGATGGGCCCCAGCTCGTGGGTGGGATAATTTTCGGCGTTGCGGTTCATATAGTTTCTCAGGCGGTAATGACGGTTTTCTGCGCCGAAGGAGATTTCGTCTCTCAGATCGTGATGGTACCCTCCCGCACAGTGCACGATCTGTCCGAACAGTCCCAGGTTCACCATGTTCAGCACCATCATTTCCCGGCGGCCGAAGCAGCAGTTTTCCAGGAACATAAAGGGCGTGCCCGTCTGCTCGTAGGCGTCCACCAGTCTCCAGCAGTCCTCCAGGCAGTAAGCTCCTCCCACCTCAAGAGCCACCGCTTTTCCTGCCTGCATGGCGGCAATGGAAATATCCACATGGGTTTCCCAGGCGCTGGCCACGATCACGGCCTCCACGTTGGGATTGTCGATTACCTTCCTGTAGTCCGTTTCCCAGGCGGGAGCCTCCTGTCCGGCAGCCTTTACTGCCTCCGCGCCTTCCTGCGCCCGATCCTCACAGGCGTCGCAGACGGCTGCCACAGACACCTGGGGCATGGCCAGAACCACCTGCTTCAGCAGGCTGATTCCTCTCGCGCCCAGACCAATGAATCCGATGTTAAGCTGTGCCATTTTTTCCTCCATTCTGCCGCTTCTGCGGCGTGGTTTTAGGGGCGGCCGGCCCCTTCCCGCCGTTTCGATACAGCTTCAAGCTGCGGCGGAGGGACGGCCGATTTTGGGGTTTATCAAGAAGCAGAGATCTGTTATACTGATTCCATCATAAGGGAACGTATTTTGTATTACAATTCGTTTTTGGACATATAAAGTATGATTTTGGACGGAGCTTTTCGGCGAATGGGGGATGCGCGCCAATCAGCCTGACGGCAGACAGCCGCCCCGCCGCTTACGCTCTGAAATGGGGAATGGTATGTATATTGGAAGGAATGCAGAAAATGAGCCTGTGGTATATGAAGCCTTTGAACCGGAACGCTGCGTGAAGCTGGAATGTTTCTTTACCGCGTTTCGGGCGGAGTATGACGGCGGATACAGCTTTGAGGGGGAGATCCACGATTTCTGGGAAATGTTCTGCGTGCTGGAGGGACAGGCCTGTGTAAGTGCGGACGAGCGGATCTGCCGCCTGTCCGCGGGGGATGTGATTTTTCACAAGCCCATGGAGCTGCACCGCTTCCATATTGAGAATGGAAATCCTCTGTCCGTGTTCGTCCTTTCCTTTGACGCCTCCGGCCCTGTGATGAAAAAACTGGAGAACCGTGTGCTCACCCTGGAACCGGAACAGAAAAACTGCCTGCTGCGCATGACGGAGCTGGTGGGAGCCGGCCAGCAGCCGGGGGAGGAATGCAGCGCCCCGGTATTAAGACTGAAAAGCCAGCCCCTGAAATTTCAGCAGTTCACCTGCCTGACGGAGCTGTTCCTTCTGTCCGCAACCGACAGCGGGAGCCAGCTGCGCCCGGAAGCCGACCCGCCGGAGGCCCTGCTCTACCGGGAGGCGGTACGGGTGATGCACGCCCATATGAGGGACTGGCCCGACGTCCCTGTGATCGCCTCCGAATGCGGCGTAAGCCCCAGCTGTCTCAAGCAGGTATTCCGCAAATACGCCGGCCTTGGCGTCCACCGCTACTTCCTCACCCTGAAAATCATCCAGGCCTCCCGCATGCTCAAGGAAGGCCGCAGCGTGGCCGCCATCGCCGAAGAACTGTCCTTCTCCTCCCCCAACTATTTCAGCATCGTCTATAAGCGCGAAACCGGAATCACACCCACAGCCTACCGGCACCGGTAAAACGCGAATATAATACCGATAGAATATGGACTAAATAAGGGTTTGATAAAGCTGAAATACCGGTAAAATCTTGATAAGATATAGACAACTTCTGAATTTTCGACAGCCTGCGCGCCTCCGGCTCCTCCGGGTACGGCCCGCGGCAGGATTCTCTGCGGAGGCCGTCTCAAAAACGCCGGCACTTACGCACCGTCCTATGGTGCGTTAGTGACCGTTGCGTTTTTGACGAGCGAAAGCGTGCCCCGCAGAGAACCTGCCGCGGGCCGTACCCGGAGGAGCCGCAGGCTCACCACCCGCCGAAAATCCCGACCTTTTTCCCAAAACCCTCTTGACGTTGCCCGGCGCCTGTGCTATATTCAGTACACAGAGATTAATTTAGCTCTTTTTTTTATGCTTAAATTTAACAAGCTCAAACTCAAATTCAGGTGGAGGTAAGATACCATGCGTACAAGAATCACATTAGCATGTACCGAATGCAAACAGCGTAACTACAACACAACCAAGGATAAGAAGACGCATCCGGACAGAATGGAGACCAGCAAATACTGCAGATTCTGCAAGAAGCACACTACTCACAAGGAAACCAAATAACAGCCTTTCAGGCATACACTGGACAGAGAGCCAGAGGCGCTCTGACATGGAGGAAGAAATGGGAAATTCTTCAGTTGAAGGAAAAGCGTCTGATCCGGGTTTCTTTGGCCGTATGAAGGAAAAGATCAAAAGGAACTGGGAAGGTGTAAAGGCGGAATTTGGAAAGATCTCATGGCCGGATAAAAACATGCTTCTGAAACAGTCCGTTGCTGTTGTCGGAGTCTCAATCGTACTGGGATGTATCATTGCCGTTCTGGATATGGTATTGCAGTATGGTGTGGATTTCCTTGTAAAATAACGGTAGTGGGGTGAAATATGGCAGAAGCAAACTGGTATGTGGTGCATACCTATTCAGGATACGAGAATAAGGTAAAGGCCAATATTGAGAAAACGATTGAAAACAGACATCTGGAAGAGGAAATTCTGGAGGTCCGCGTTCCACTGGAGGACGTGGTGGAGATGAAGAACGGTACCAAGAGAATCGTCCAGAAGAAGCTGTTCCCCGGATATGTCCTGATCAACATGGTGATGAACGACGACACATGGTACGTTGTCCGCAACACCAGGGGCGTGACCGGGTTTGTGGGACCGGGAAGCAAGCCGGTGCCGCTTACGGAAGCGGAGATGAAACCGCTTGGTATCAAGACAGAGAACGTTTCCATCGACTTTGCAGAGGGCGATATGATCGTCGTTGTGGCAGGGGCATGGAAGGATACGGTCGGCGTTGTACAGAAGATCGATTACAGCAAGCAGACCGCAACCATCAATGTGGAGCTGTTCGGCAGGGAGACCCCCGTGGAGATCAGCTTTGCAGAGGTGCGTAAATCACAGTAAGAGTTTAATGGAGCGATCCGTTGAGCTGTGGAAGCAGTGTCCCGGCTGCACCGGGACATGTGACTGCGTCATACCACATTATATTTAGGAGGTGCCTGACATGGCAAAGAAAGTTACAGGATACATCAAGTTACAGATTCCTGCTGGTAAAGCAACCCCGGCTCCCCCGGTTGGCCCTGCTCTGGGACAGCACGGTGTGAACATCGTTGAATTTACCAAGCAGTTCAACGCAAGAACAGCAGACAAGGGTGATCTGATCATCCCCGTTGTGATCACTGTTTATGCGGACAGAAGCTTCAGCTTCGTTACCAAGACTCCCCCTGCTGCAGTGTTGCTGAAGAAGGCCTGCAATCTGAAGTCCGGTTCCGGCGCGCCGAACAAGACCAAGGTTGCTACCATCTCCAAGGATAAGGTAAGAGAGATCGCAGAGATGAAGATGCCTGACCTGAATGCTGCAAGCGTAGAGGCGGCCATGAGCATGATCGCCGGAACCGCAAGAAGCATGGGTATTGTAGTAGAAGACTAAGCAGGGATGGCCTTTTGCGGGCCGAACCGCAGAACCAGAAATTTGGGAGCAGTATTCCGGTCACAGACCGAAAACAAAGATACTGCGTTAACCACCAATGGAGGAAAGTAAAATGAAACATGGTAAAAAATATAGTGACGCTGCCAAGCTGGTAGACCGCAGTGTGGCATATGAGCCTGCTGACGCGATCGCGCTGGTAAAGAAGACTGCTATCGCTAAATTCGACGAGACCATCGAGGTTCATATCAGAACAGGCTGCGACGGCCGTCATGCAGAGCAGCAGATCCGCGGCGCCGTAGTGCTTCCCAACGGAACCGGTAAGACCGTAAAAGTTCTGGTATTTGCCAAGGGCGACAAGGTTGCTGAGGCAGAGGCTGCCGGAGCAGATTTCGTAGGCGGAGACGAGCTCATCCCCAGAATCCAGAACGAAGGCTGGCTTGACTTCGACGTGGTAGTGGCTACTCCTGACATGATGGGTGTGGTTGGACGTCTCGGTAAGATCCTGGGACCCAAGGGCTTAATGCCCAACCCCAAGGCCGGTACTGTTACCATGGATGTTACCAAGGCTGTGAACGACATCAAGGCCGGTAAGATCGAGTACAGACTGGACAAGTCCAACATCGTTCACGTTCCCGTAGGAAAGGCTTCCTTCGCCGAGGAGAAGCTGGAGGAGAACTTCAACGCTCTGATGGACGCTATCGTAAAGGCAAAGCCCTCCGCACTGAAGGGACAGTATCTGAGAAGCATCACTCTGGCTTCCACGATGGGCCCTGGCGTAAAGGTGTCTGTTGCCAAGTATTAATCTGAATTGAGTTTGTTTATAGGAAATGGAGATGTATGCCGCATGTATACATCTCTGTTTTTTATACAATCAGGAAGGTTCTTTTCCTGCTGTATAAAAAAAGACGCTCTGCCAACATACCCGCGAATGTTACTGCTTACTGGTTTGCCAGCGAACAGGAATCTGCTTAAAGGGAACGAGGCATCAGAGCTCCGGTTTCACTTGACGGAGGAAGGGATGTCCCTGATAATGGGAGCAGGGACAGCGGTAAAAATATGAGGAGGAGGTCAGGCCAATGGCGGTGGAAGGAAGGAACGGTAGAGGAAGGAAAAAGAAAAAAAGGAAAAGCCGGAATGCTGTCCTGTTCTTTCTTACCCTGACTGTAACTCTTGCAGCGGGAACGGCCATGCTGATGACGGCGTGGGTTTTGACGGATGCAGGTATGGTTCGGGGGCAGACGGGCGGAAGCGGGCCGGAATACACAGATACGGGTGCAGATGATTTTTTCCGGGAAGAATTATCTGCACAGGGAAATGGCCAGAGTGCTGCTTCCGGGACGGACATGCAGAGTACGGAGGCGGCGGAGACGGATGAACCCCATCCTGCCGGGAAATATGCCGGGCTGCTGGCCGATCCTGCAAGAATGGAGGAGGAAAACACCTATGTACTTCAGACAGCCTCCACGGATGAGTTTACCCTCACCTTTGGCGGGGACATTCTTTTCGATGAGGGATATGCCATCATGGCTAAAATGAAAGCCAGATCGGGCCAGGATCAGACCCGGTACATAGAGGAGGCCTTCGATGCGTCCATGCTGGAAACCATGAGGGAGGCCGATCTTTTTATGGTCAACAATGAGTTTACCTACACGGACAGGGGAGCTCCCACTCCCGGTAAGACCTACACCTTTCGCGCCAGGCCGGAGTATGCCTCCCTTCTTCATGATATGGGCGTGGATCTGGTGTCTCTGGCCAATAACCATGCCTATGATTACGGCGAGATTTCTCTGCTGGATACCATGGACACGCTGAAGGCCGTGGGCATTCCCTATGTAGGAGCGGGCCGTGATCTGGCGGAGGCGGTCCGGCCGGTATATTTCATTGCGGGTGATGTGAAAATTGCGTTTCTTTCCGCCACTCAGATCGAGCGGGTGGACAATCCGGACACCAAGGGGGCCACGGAAACCTCTCCCGGAGTGTTCCGGTGCAGAAATGCAGACCGTCTCCTGCAGGCTGTGAGGGAGGCCAGGGAGCAGAGCGATTTTGTGGTGGTTTACATCCACTGGGGAACAGAGAGCACTACCGAGCTGGACTGGGCGCAGAAGGAGCAGGCGCCCCAAATTGCTGAGGCCGGAGCGGATCTGATCATCGGTGATCATCCCCATGTGCTTCAGGGTATAGACTGGATCGGCGATACCCCTGTGATTTACAGCCTGGGAAATTATCTGTTTAACTCCAAAACCCAGGATACCTGTCTGGTAACGGCCACTCTGGATGCCCATACCGGACAGCTTCAAAGCTTCCGCTTCATTCCGGCCTGGCAGAAGGACTGCCGCACCATCATGCACCAGGGCAGTGAAAAGGAGCGCGTACTCGCCCATATGCGGAGCCTTTCTCCCAATGCGGTGATCGATGAGGAGGGTTATGTAACTCCAAGATAATAGGAACGGCGGATTGCGGAAGGAAGCAATCCTATGAAAAAAGGAGAGGTATGCAGCTGGAGCTTTGACAGGGAATGGCTGGCAAGCTGCGATGAGGCGGAGCGTATGCTGATGTACCGTTCCTCCTACAGGACGTTTCAGATGATGAAAAACCTGATGCCTGTCATGGAGGGAGCAGCTCTGTTCGGGAAAATTTTCATGGGGACGGGAAATTTCCCCATTGTGCTGGTGAGCCTGATCTGGGCGGCGCAGACAGGGTCTTACTGCTATTTTTGCGGAAGGCTTGGGAAAAGAGGGCTGAGCAGGTAGCAGCGGAAAGCCCCACAGGGGCGTTTTTGTGGAGCGGCCTGCTGCTGCGTGGGCGCGGGCTGAACAGTTACCGTTTATAGAAGCCGGCTGAAATCGGTCTGTATGTATAGAAGGACAGAATACAGCCCAAAATAGCAAAAAGAATCAATCCGCCATATATGGCAGAAGGGAGGAGCTATGCTGAAGGAAATGAACATCGCCAGGAAACCGTCCGAAGAGGAGCTTCAGGCCAGGCTGGAGGAGGCCAGGAGGAAGCTTTCCGCCATGCAGCTGCAGATCAAGGAGCACAGGCTTCCGGTGCTGGTGCTCTTTGAGGGCTGGGGGACAGCCGGAAAGGGAAGCGTGATCGGTAAGATCATCCGAAACATTGATCCCCGTTTTTTCAAGGTGGCCGCCATGTCGGCTCCCACCCAGGAGGAAAAGCGGCGTCCATTCCTTTATCGTTACTTCGTGCAAATCCCCGAGGCCGGGAAATTCACCTTTTTGGATGGAGGCTGGATGGAGGAGATCACCCAGGACGTGCTGGAGGAGCGGATTTCGGAGAAGGAGTATGCCCTGCGCATCGACAGCGTGAAGCGTTTTGAGAGACAGCTGACCGATAACGGATACCTGGTATTGAAATTCTTCTTCCATATTGAGGAAAAGGAACAGCGGAAGCGGATCGAAGCCTTGCTGAAGGACCGGGATACCAGCTGGCGGGTGAGCGATTACGACCGCTGGCAGAACAGGCATTATGAGAAATGCGGAAAGGTGTTTGAACGCTATCTGAACGACACCAACACCTCCACCGCTCCCTGGTACATTGTGGATTCTCATTCCAGAAGGTGGGCCCAGCTTCAGGTGCTGGAATTTCTCTGCCAGGGGATTGAGGTGGCGCTGTGCAACAGCAGTCTGGCCGTCCCTCTGCTGCAGAACACCTATCCCCTGAAACAAATGCCCAGGCTGTCCCAGATTCCTCTGGACAAAAGCATCCGGGAGGAGGAATACAGGCAGGAGCTGGAGCGCCTTCAGGCCAGGCTTGGCGAACTGCACAACCGCCTGTACCGCAAACGGGTTCCCCTGATCATTGCCTATGAGGGATGGGACGCGGCGGGAAAAGGGGGAAACATCAGGCGCATCACGGAGGCCCTGGATCCCAGAGGCTTTGAGGTGCATCCTATTGCCAGCCCGGAGCCGAAGGAGAAGGCCCGCCATTATCTCTGGCGCTTCTGGACCAGGCTTCCCAAAACCGGCCATATCGCTATTTTTGACCGCACCTGGTACGGAAGGGTGCTGGTGGAGCGCATCGAGGGCTTCTGCTCTGCCAATGACTGGCAGAGAGCCTACAACGAGATCAACGAATTTGAAAAGGAGCTGGTGGACTGGGGCGCAGTGGTGATCAAGTTTTGGGTGCAGATCGACGCCGACACTCAGCTTGCCCGCTTTAACGAGAGGCAGAACACGCCGGAAAAGCAGTGGAAGATTACCGATGAGGACTGGCGCAACCGGGAGAAATGGGACGCCTACGAGACCGCTGTGGACGAAATGCTGAAAAAGACCAGCACTGCCTATGCGCCCTGGCACATCCTGGAGTCCGTGGACAAGAAATATGCCAGGATCAAGGCCCTGAAAATCGTGATCCAGGAGCTGGAAAAGAAGCTGGGGAAATGACGCCGGACTGTATGGGCAGGAAACGGTGCGGCAGTCTCCGGGCAGGGATGCCGGAGGCGTCTGTGCGCGGGGGCCCGGCATCGGAAGCCGCTTATTTCAATCTGACAGGAGCCTCCGATAATTTCTTGATGGAGGAGGAATATTCTGATGGCGTCATTCCCGTTATTTTTTTAAACTGGCGGGAAAAATAATGGACGGAGGTATAGCCCAGGCTGTCGGCAATCTGGGTAAAATTCAGCCGCTGATTGCGGATCAGCTGCTTGGCGGCGCGGATTTTCATATGGGAAAAATAATCAATGATTCCACACCCGTGCCGTTCCCGAAAAAGTTTCTGAAGCTGGGAACGGCCCACCAGAGTATCCCGGCAGATCTGTTCGATGGAAAGCTGTCTGTCCAGATGCTCCTCCAGATAAGCCAGCACACGCTCATAAACTCCTGCATCTGCCTTCTGCTTCAGGGGGGCGGTGTCGGAAACCAGAGCAGAGGAGGAATGAACGCGGATCAGCCGGATCAGAAGCTGCTCCAGCAGCAGACGCAGCATCTGTGTCCCCCCGAAGGGCGGGCGCTCAGCCAGCTCCATGGCCTGGGTATAGGGATCATCCAGAGGCGTGCGGAAGCACTCCATGGCCTCCCGCAGGATCAGCGCCAGAAGCTCCCGCTCTCCCTCGCCGATGGTGAGCACCTTCCCCCTGAAAAAATCCATTGCCCCGCTGGCGCAGGAAAAGGAGATCACCACCAGATTGGGAGCGGTCACTCCGTTGGACTGTACCGTATGGAATTCGTTAGGCTGATGAAAAACGATCTCATCCTTTCCCAGGGTAAGCCTTCGATCTCCGGCCTGAACGATCACCTCTCCCTTATCCACGCACAGAAATTCCCAGAAATCATGGCTTTCCCCCGGAAAGGAAAAGTCGTTCATGTATTCAAAATAGTGGACGGTATACAGTTTATCGACTTCAAGAATACCGGGAAGCAGGACAGGGTGATAGTGTCCTGCTTTTTCTTCGTCCGGCCTGAAACTGCCCGTCATTCCCCCGTCTCCTGTCTCTGCACCTCCCGTCCCTGCGGTTCTCGTCTCTGTGGCCTTCGTTTCTGCGGCTCCCGCTCCTGCGGCTCTCGTTTCTGCGGCCTCCGCCCTTCCGCCGGAGCAGCCCCTCTCCCTTTTATCTGCCATAAGCCTCTGCCCTCCATGAAATCCCTGTGAATTACTGCCGGGGTCTTTTCACCCTTTATTTTATCAAAAGCTTTCACAAAATGCACCTTTTTTGAACGAGCGAAAGCGTGCCCACACATCGAACCTGCCGCGGGCAGCACCCGGAGGGATCTGAGGCCCGCAACCCGCCGGAAAGCCTGAAGCGCCGCCGAAAGGATAAAAATGAGCAAATATTGTGCAAAGAATTATGGCACAGCTTTCAATATAATGATATTATAAAGGGCAATAAAGCCGCTGCGCCAAGGCTGCAGACGGTGGAAAAAGTTGGAAGGAGGGTGCTTTTCAACTGCCCTGAAAGTGGAACGGAAGCGTTTTGGGGGCCTTGGCCTGCCGGGAAGGGCAGCCCGGGCCTGGAGGACAAGGAGGAAGCGGCGCGCAGGAGCGTGCGGAAGGGAGTTGGAGCATGGAAAAACTGATTATGAGCCTGGTACAAGACAAAATTGCCTCTCAATTTGCCATCGAGGGGAAGATGATCGAGGTGATCCCCTATGGAAGCGGCCACATCAACGACACGATCCGCGTAACCTGCGATCTGGGAGAGGGAAAGACACGGCGTTATATCCTGCAGAGGATGAACGATGATATTTTCAAGAATCCGGAAGAGCTGATGGAGAACGTGATGAACGTGACCTCCTTCCTGAGGAAAAAGATCGTGGAGCAGGGCGGCAATCCTGACCGGGAGACCCTGAATGTGATCCCCACTCTGGACGGAAAGAAATTCCTGGTGGATGAGGACGGAGATTTCTGGAGAATGTATATCTTCATTGAGGATGCCACCTCCTTTGATATGGTAAGAACCCCTGAGGATTTCTATAACAGCGCGGTTTCCTTCGGCCGCTTCCAGCAGCAGCTGGCAGATTATCCTGCCTCCACCCTGCATGAGACGATCCGTAATTTCCACAATACGGTGAGCCGCTTTGCCGATTTTAAGGAAGCGGTGGAAAAGGATGTGATGGGCAGAGCGGCGGACGTGCAGAAGGAGATCCGGTTCGTACTGGACCGTGAGGCGGACACCCATGTGATCTGCGACGCTCTGGCTAAGGGTGAGATTCCCCTGCGCGTGACCCATAACGATACGAAGCTGAACAACATCATGATCGACAACGAGACCGGAAAGGGAATCTGCGTCATCGACCTGGATACGGTAATGCCCGGCTCCGCCCTCTACGACTACGGCGATTCCATCCGTTTCGGCGCCAGCACCGGAGCGGAGGATGAGAAGAACCTGGATCTGGTAAGCTGCGACATGGGGCTGTTTGAGATCTATACCAAGGGCTACGTGGAGGGCTGCGGCGGAAGCCTGACGGAGAAGGAAATCCGTCTGATGCCCATGGGGGCCAAGCTGATGACCCTGGAATGCGGGATGCGCTTCCTGGGCGACTACCTGAACGGCGATACCTATTTCAAGATCCATCGCCCGGAGCACAACCTTGACCGCGCCAGAACCCAGTTCAAGCTGGTGTGGGATATGGAACAGAAATGGGATGAGATGGAAGGGATCGTGGAGAAGTATCTGTGAAAGAAAGACGGTTTCCAGGCCCCTGCGGAAGCAGACGGAAAGAGCATCATGGACGCATTTCGCTCTGATAGAAAATAAGTCAGATATTAGGATAAACACTACCGGAAAAGGACACCTTACAAAAAAATGCAGGGTGTCCTTTTGAGTGGTGTATCTTTTGGCAGGGTACCCTGCAGTCTGAAGGCAGACGCAGGATGTGTTGTTGTATTCGCGGGCCTATTGAAAATTTGCTGCGCGGGAAATCAGTAGGACGTTGCTGGATCAGGGAAGAAAGGATATGATTGGAAATGCTGATCCTTTTCAGATTTAATTTAAGATTGCATCCCCCATCCCTTTCCACTATAATAAAGAACAATAATGAAGATCCCCGGCATACAGCCCGCAGGAATAAAAGGAGGAAAGCCCAATGATCAATTTAATGGAAGGCGGCGCATGGCTCATAAACGGCGCCCAGATCATCCCCGACAACCAGGAGGCCGCGGCAGCCGCTGCCGCTAAGACCGGCAAAGCAGTGACGAAGGAGGAGGCCAGAAAGGCGACCATCAGCTATGGTATCCTGGAAAGCCACAATACCTCCGGCAATATGAACGATCTGAAGATCAGATTTGATAAGCTGACTTCCCACGATATTACCTTTGTGGGCATCATCCAGACCGCCAGGGCGTCAGGCCTGACCCGTTTTCCCATTCCCTACGTGCTCACCAACTGCCACAATTCCCTGTGCGCGGTGGGAGGGACAATCAATGAGGATGACCACATGTTCGGCCTGACCTGCGCCAGGAAGTACGGCGGCGTGTACGTGCCCCCTCATCAGGCGGTTATCCATCAGTTTGCCAGGGAAATGCTTGCAGGAGGCGGCAAAATGATCCTGGGCTCCGATTCCCACACCCGTTACGGCGCGCTGGGAACCATGGCCATGGGAGAGGGCGGCCCGGAGCTGGTGAAGCAGCTTCTGAACCAGACCTACGATATTAAGATGCCCGGCGTGGTGGGCGTGTACCTGACCGGGGAGCCCGTGAAGGGCGTGGGCCCTCAGGACGTGGCCCTTGCCATCATCGGAGCCGTATTCAAGAACGGTTATGTGAAAAACAAGGTGATGGAGTTCGTCGGCCCCGGCGTGCACTCCCTGAGTGCGGACTTCCGTATCGGAATTGACGTGATGACCACCGAGACCACCTGCCTGTCCTCCATCTGGGAGACGGATGAGGTGATCGAGGAGTTTTATGAGATCCACGGAAGGAAGGAGGAATACCGGAAGCTGGCTCCCGGCGAAGTGGCCTACTATGACGGTATGATCACCATTGATCTGTCTGCCGTCCGTCCCATGATTGCCATGCCCTTCCATCCCAGCAATACTTATACCATTGAGGAGCTGAACGCCAACCTTACCGACATTCTCCATGATGTGGAGAAGCGGGCGGCGGTCAGCCTGGACAACGCAGTGCCCTACTCTTTAAAGGATAAGGTGAGGAACGGTAAATTCCATGTGGAGCAGGGAATCATCGCAGGCTGCGCGGGCGGCGGCTTTGAGAATATCTGTGCGGCGTCCGACATCCTCAAAGGCCGTTACATCGGAGCGGACGAGTTCACCCTCAGCGTATACCCGGCCTCCATGCCCATTTACATGGAGCTGATCAAGAACGGCGCAGCGGCCACGATCCTGGAAACAGGCGCGGTGATGAAGACCGCCTTCTGCGGCCCCTGCTTCGGAGCGGGGGATACACCTGCCAACAATGCGTTCAGCATCCGCCACTCCACCAGAAACTTCCCCAACCGGGAGGGAAGCAAGCTGCAGAGCGGACAGATTTCCTCTGTGGCCCTCATGGACGCCCGCTCCATTGCGGCTACCGCGGCCAACAAGGGCGTGCTCACTCCTGCTACGGAGTTTGACGGGGAGTACGGAAAATACAAATACCATTTTGACTCCAATATTTACGCGAACCGCGTCTTTGACTCCAAGGGCGTGGCCGACCCGGATGCAGAGATCCATTTCGGCCCCAACATCAAGGACTGGCCGGCCATGTGCGCCCTTCCTGAAAATATGGTGCTGCGGGTGGTTTCCGAGATCCACGACCCTGTCACCACCACAGATGAGCTGATCCCTTCCGGCGAAACCTCCTCCTACCGCTCCAACCCTCTGGGCCTTGCGGAGTTCACCCTTTCCAGAAAGGATCCCGCTTACGTGGGCCTGGCAAAGGATATTCAGAAAGCGCAGACGGCGGTGATGGAGGGCAGATGCCCTCTGGAGGAAAAGCCTGAGCTGGTTCCTGTGATGAAGGCCATCCAGGGACGGTTCTCTGATGTGGGAGAAGGAAATGTGGGCTTTGGCTCCACCATTTTCGCGGTGAAGCCCGGAGACGGCTCCGCCAGAGAGCAGGCGGCAAGCTGCCAGAAGGTTCTGGGCGGCTGGGCCAACATCGCCAACGAATACGCCACCAAGAGATACCGCTCCAACCTGATCAACTGGGGAATGCTTCCCTTCCTGATCCCGGAGGGAGAGCTTCCCTTTGCCAACAAGGACTACCTGTTCCTGCCTGACATCCGCAGGGCAGTGGAGGAGGCGCACGACACCATCACCGCCTATGTGGTGAAGGAGGACGGGCTTACGCCCTTTACCCTCACTCTGGGAGAACTGACGGATGAGGAGAGACAGATCATTTTGAAGGGATGCCTGATCAATTATAACAGGGTGTGACAGACGGAGACATGAGTCGGGCAGGGGGAAGAAAATATTCCTTCTGCCCGTCCTGCATCTTCACATATTTTCCTCCAACCGGGCATACACTTCTGTCAGGTGTGCATTCTGCACAGAGGTCATTCAACAGGTTTGTGCAGGAGCGTCACAAAGCTGTCGGGATCGCAGGCGGGAGACTACATGCGTGTTTTGCCGCCGCGGCCAGAGCCGAAACGCTCCGGAATGGAGGGGAACATGAAGCATTTTCTGGCCCTGATCCGCCCACGGCTTATGGCCGGGCGGTATACAATAGGAAGAAACCGATACACCGCACGAAGGCAGCGCCTGTTTGACCTTTGTGCGGTTTTTCTTTTTCTGCTGCTCCTGCCCTATGCCTGCAGCCTGCTCTTTGGCCGGGATGAGGGGCTGCGGGAAACGGTGGAGCTTGCGGAGGAGCAGCCCGGCCTGTGGGTGGTATGCCGGGAGCCGGAGGGAGAGAAGAAAATACCCATGGAGACCTATATTCAGGGGGCTCTGGCCGCCAGCATCCCGGCGGACTGCTCCTATGAAGCTCTGAAAGCCCAGGCTGTTATCCTGCGGACACTGTGCATCCATGCTTATGAAAACAGGCCGGACTCTGCCGACAGGTTTATCCGGGCCTCAGAAGTGGGACAACGGTATGCCGGCGCCGGGGAGCGTCAAAGGCTTTGGGGCAGTACATTTGAGGAAAGGGAGGCGTTATTCGCATCCGCCGTATCGGATACCGCAGGAATGTATCTGACCTGGCAGGAGCGCACCATGGAGCCCGCCTATTTCTGGCTGAGTGCAGGCAGGACGCGGGACGGACAGGAGGTGCTGGGGAGGGAAGGAGAGGGGATGGTGAGCGTGGACTGCCCGGGGGACAGCCAGGCGGAGGACTTTGAGCAGACCCTGACTGTGGAGGAGCAGGAATTTTGGGAGCGGCTGGGAATGGAGCCGGGCGGAAAGATCATCCTGACCCGGGACAGCGCCGGCTATGTGCTCCAGGTGACGATTGGCGGGGAAGATCTGTCCGGAGAAAAGTTCCGCACCCTTTTTGGCCTGCCCTCCTCCTGTTTTTTTATAGAAGGGGCGGACGGACAGGTGAGGATTACAACCAGGGGGGTGGGACACGGCCTGGGCTTCTGCCAGCATGAGGCCGACCGTCTGGCCGCGGAGGGGGCCGGCTGGGAGGAGCTGCTTCAGACTTTTTTTAAAGACGCACAAATCAGGAAAACTGAATAAAGGGGAAGAAAACGGCAAAACTAAGCTTGAAGGAATTCAACCGTTCATTGGATGGGAAATGCAGGTTTCCCGCCAAAATGTATAGGAAAGAGAAGGAATGGCAATGAGAAGAAGGAGATCAAGCTTAAAAAGAGAAAAAGCCGTTATGCTGGTGTCAAGCTGTATGGTGCTCACGGCCCTTACCGCCACCGGACTGTACGTGAGAAATGCACAGGATAAGGAGCAGGAAGAGAAAATAGTGGATTTCACTGCGTTGGAGGATCAGGCCGGAAAGGCTGAGCTGACCGAGGAAGAGCTGGCGCAGATGGGAGAGCTGGACTATGATCCCAGCTTTTATGAGGATGGACTGGCAGACCAGTCGGATTTGAACATGCTGGGGAGCAGGGCCGGGGAACAGGCCGCCGGGACAGGTGAGCCGGACGGCCAGGCTCTGGCAGACGCAGGAGCCGGGAACAGCCAGGCATCCGCTGATGCAGGAAATGGGAGAGAACAGGCGCAGGCAGACGCAGGAAATGGAACCGGCCAGGAGTTATCCGACGCAGGAGCGGGCGACGGCCAGGCGGCAGCAGGAGACGGAGGCAGCCGGGAACAGGCCGATGCGGGAGACGGTCAGACATTGGCCGATGCAGAAGATGCAGGCCAGGAGGCCCTTGCCGCCAACGCCTCCGACGCTATCGCCAGAACGGAGGAGAACGGACTGGCCGATGCGAAGGAGGCCATGGATCCCGCCCCTGTCCTTGATTTTACCGAAGGGGACGCTCTCACCTGGCCCATCGTGGGAAACGTGCTGGTAAACTACAGCATGGACAAGACCGTGTATTTTGCCACCCTGCAGCAGTACAAATACAGCCCGGCCCTGGTCATTGAGGCCACGGAGGGAGAGGGGATCGCCGCCGCCGCTGACGGCCAGGTGACCAGCGTGTACGATGATCCTGAGACGGGAACCACAGTGGTGATGAATCTGGGAGACGGATATGAGCTTACCTACGGCCAGCTTACCGACCTTACCGTTGCGGAGGGGGACGTGGTGACCACCGGAGAGATTATCGGAAAGGTGGCTGCCCCCACCATGTACTACAGCGTGGAGGGCTGCAACGTGTATTTCAAGCTAACCAAGGACGGACAGCCCGTCAACCCCATGAACAGGCTGAGCTGACCGGATGAAGAAACGAATACTCATCTGCGGGGGCCGCATCCTCACCATGGCGGGAAAAGTCCTGCCCAGGGGATGCGTCCTTGTGGAAAACGGAAAGATCACGGCCGTGGCGGAGCAGATCGACCCTGGAGCCGCTCCGGCCGGAACACAGAAGCTGGAAATACTGGACGCCTCCGGCTGCTGGGTCATGCCCGGTCTCATCGAAGCCCACTGCCATCTGGGCATTTCCGAGCAGAACATGGGGGCTGAGGGCGATGACTGCAATGAAAATGTGTCTCCCGTTACCCCCTGGCTGCGGGCTATCGACGCCATCAATCCCATGGATGCAGGCTTTGACGATGCCGTCCGGGCCGGGATCACCTCCGTCATGGCCGGTCCCGGCAGTTCCAACGTAGTGGGAGGTCAGTTTGCCTTCCTGAAAACAAAGGGCAGACGGATTGATGACCTGATCGTGAAGGCTCCGGCAGCCATGAAAGCCGCCTTCGGGGAAAATCCCAAGGTGAATTTTTCCGGGCAGCAGAAATCTCCTGCCACCCGTATGGCCATTGCTGCCCTGCTTCGGGAAGAGCTTTTTAAGGCGGCAGAATATAAGCGGAAGAAGCAGGCGGGCGGGAGTGATTTTCAGACGGACTTTAGAAAAGAATGCTGGCTTCCCGTCCTGGACGGGCAGATCCCCCTGAAGGCCCATGCCCACCGTGTGGACGATATATTTACTGCCATACGCATCGCCAGGGAGTTCGGCATTTCCCTCACCCTGGATCACTGCAGCGAGGGCCATCTGGTGGCAAAGGAGCTGGCGGCAGAAGGCTTTCCCGCCATTGTGGGGCCGGAGCTTTCCAGCCGCAGCAAGATTGAAGTACAGAATATGGCCTTCAAAACCGCCGGTATTCTCCATGAAGCCGGCGTTCTGGTGGCTGTTACCACCGACCATCCGGTGAGCCTGATCCAATCCCTCCCCCTGTGCGCCGGCCTGGCCGTCCGCTCCGGCCTTCCCATGGAGGAGGGGCTTAAGGCCATCACCTGCAATCCTGCCAGGATCTGCCGGGTCTACGGCCGGGTGGGCAGCCTGGAGCCCGGAAAGGATGCGGATATCGCCATTTTTGACGGCAACCCCATGGAAACCTTTACCAGAACCATGTGCACCAT
>CAUWLJ010000018.1:0-47580 GCA_963559585.1 uncultured Eisenbergiella sp.
AAATTCATTCCCGCCATCTGCACGTCCCACTTTGCGGTATATTTGCCCCAAATTCGCTTGCCGTAGCCCACTACGCCGCGCTCATTTGGGGCAAATCTCCCACAAATTGGGACGCACATCTGGCAGAAAGCAATTTTCAAACACGCTCTAGAGCCGCTGCGTTTTTGATCGAGCGGAAGCGTGCCCACGCATCGAACCTGCCGCAGGCCATGCCTGGAGGAGCCGGAGGCCTCATTTCCTATCTGGAAACCGATGCGCTACGAATCCCGCCGCATTGCAATGCTGCCCCCCGTATGTTATAATGAGCGGCAGGTAAGGCAATACTGTTTCTGAATTTATATCACTTCGGAGGAAAACACATGTTAAATGATAAAACGATCCTGATCACCGGAGGAACGGGTTCCTTTGGAAAATGCTTCACCCGGTACGTCCTCACCCACTACCAGCCCAAGAAGATCATCATTTATTCCAGGGATGAGTTCAAGCAGTTCCTGATGCAGAATGAGTTTAAGGAATACGCTTCCGTGATGAGATATTTCATCGGCGATGTGCGGGATAAGGACAGGCTGAGAAGGGCCTTTGAGGGCGTGGACTATGTGATCCATGCGGCTGCCCTGAAGCAGGTTCCCGCCTGTGAGTACAATCCCAACGAAGCCATCCGCACCAATGTGAACGGCGCGCAGAACGTGATCGACGCGGCGCTGGATACCAATGTGAAGAAGGTGGTGGCCCTGTCCACGGACAAGGCGGTGAACCCGGTGAATCTTTACGGCGGTACCAAGCTGGTGAGCGACAAGCTTTTCATTGCGGCAAACGCCTATGCGGGAACCAAGGACATCAGCTTTTCCATCGTCCGCTACGGCAATGTGGCGGGAAGCCGCGGCTCCATCATCCCGCTGTTCCACAACATCATCAAAAACGGGGGAACGGAGCTTCCCATCACCGATTTCCGCATGACCCGCTTCTGGATCAGCCTTACGGAGGGCGTGGAGCTGGTGATCAAGGCGCTGAAGGAGGCCAAAGGAGGCGAAACCTTTATCAGCAAGATTCCTTCTTTTAAGGTAACCGACCTGGCCGAGGCCATGCTTCCCGGCTGTAAGATGAAGGAGATCGGCATCCGCCCCGGCGAGAAGCTGCACGAGATCATGGTCACCACAGAAGATTCCTTTAATACTTACGAATACGACAAACATTTTATTGTATATCCTCAGGTGGTATTTAACGAGAAACAGGTTCCCGACCTGTCCGGTAAAAAGGTGGAGGAGGGCTTCTCCTACAGCTCAGGCACCAACGCGCAGTGGCTGTCCGTGGAGGATATCCGGGAACTGCTCAAGGGAGTGGAACTGGAAAAGTAAGAATCGAGACAGCATGAGTAAACAGGCAGAAGGCCGGATTGCTCATGCTGTCTGTGGTTACGCAGGAAAGACGGAAGCTCCTTCCTGTTGGAAATGGAGCCGCTTATGGGGCGGCGCAGAGGTTCCGCAGCAGCCAAGGCTGCCGGAGCGGAAAAATGGCCGCGTAACCAGGGCGGCTGAGAGGGAGAATAAGAGGCAGATATGAACAATACCCAGATGAGGGAGCTTCCCGCTATAGAGGGAGGGATTCCTGCAAGTGAAAAGAAGATTTATTACGGCCATCAGTATCTGGACGAGAAGGACTATGAGGCCGTTCTTTCCGTATTAAAAAGCGGCGCAGACTTAACCTGCGGCCCGAAAATCACAGAGCTGGAGGAGAAGCTGTGCCGCATCACAGGGGCGAAGCATGCGGTGGCGGTGAGCAACGGCACTGCGGCCCTGCATGTGGCCTGCCTGGCGGCGGGGATCGGGGAGGGGGACGAGGTGATCACCACCCCCATTACCTTTGCGGCTTCGGCCAACTGCGCCCTTTACTGCGGGGCCAGGCCCGTCTTTGCGGATATTGATGAGAAAACCTACAACATTGATCCGGCCAGCGTGCGCGCCCATGTGACGGAGCGGACGAAGGCGGTGGTGGCGGTGGATTATACCGGACAGTCCACAGAACTGAAGGCTCTTCGTGAGATCTGTGACGAATACCATCTGGTTCTCATCACAGACGGCGCCCATTCCATCGGGACGAAATATGACGGACGCTGCACAGGCTCCATTGCGGACCTGACCACCTTCAGCTTCCATCCGGTGAAAACGGTGACCTGCGGAGAGGGCGGCGCGGTTCTTACCAACAGCGACGCTCTGGCTCAGAGGCTGGAGCTGTTCGCCAGGCATGGCATCACCAGGAAGCCGGAGCTGATGGAGCATGAGCCGGACGGCCCCTGGTACTATGAGCAGATCGAGCTGGGCTACAATTACCGCCTCACCGATATACAGGCGGCGCTTTTAATCAGCCAGCTGGACAAGCTTCCCATGTTCTCCGCCCGCAGAAAAGAGATCGTAAAGCGTTACAACGAAGCCTTTTCCCAAATCCCCCAGCTCGTGGTGCAGGAGGAGATACCGGACTCCGATTCCACCAGGCATCTGTACATCCTGCGGATCCGGCCGGAGCGGCTGCGCATCGACAGAAAGGGATTTTTTGAAGCCATGGCTGCGGAAAATATCTGCTGCAACGTACACTACATCCCCACCTATTATTTCCCCTATTATGAAAAACTGGGCTACAGGCGGGGGATCTGCCCGAAGGCGGAAAAGCTGTATGAGGAAATCCTGACCCTGCCTCTGTACTATGCGCTGAGCGATGAGCAGGTGGAGGCCGTGATCCGGGCGGTTGGCAAAATCGCCGCCTTCTATGCCGTATGACAACGGATAAGGAGAAGATTGAAAATAAGCCTGATGGCTTATTTTCAATCAACAGTTTTGTGCCGGAGCATCACAAAACTGTGAGTATTGCAGGTGAGAAACCACATGCGTGTTTTTCCACTGCGGCCGGAGCCAAAAGCGCTCCGGCATGGAGGTAAACGTGAAATTAAGCGTGATCGTGCCCGTGTACAATACGGCGGGCGAAGGAAAGCTGGAATACTGCCTGAATTCCCTGGTGGGGCAGACCCTGGAGGATATGGAAATCATCGCGGTGGACGACTGCTCCACCGACGATTCCTGGGAGGTGCTCAAAAGATTTGAGGCTGCATGGCCGGGCCGTTTCCGGGCGGTGCATTCTGAGGTGAACCGGAAGCAGGGCGGCGCGAAGAACCTGGGGCTTACGCTGGCTCAGGGGGAGTGGATCGGCTTTATCGACAGCGACGACTGGATCACTCCCGATATGTATGAGAAAATGCTGGCAAAAGCGGAGGAGACGGGAGCGGACATGGTGGGCTGCGACTACTGCCTGACGGATGAGCACAGCATGAGGGTGGGCCAGGTGGTTCATAACAACAGGCCGGAGCAGGCAGGGAAGCTGGATCATGACAAGTATGCCTCTCTGATCCTGGACAGCGGAAGCCTGGTGGTGAAGATCTACAGAAGGCAGATCATCCTGGGCTGCGAGAGCAGATTCCCCGAAGGGATTTTCTATGAGGACAACGCCCTGGGTAATACCTGGATGCTGCGGGCCAGCTGTTTTGCCTACATCCCGGAGCCTATGTATTATTACTACCAGCATGAGGCTTCCACGGTGCACACCATCACGAAAAAACGGTGCGAGGATCGGATGGAGGCGGGCCGCATTATGGTAGCCGAGGCGAAAAGGTACGGCTATCTGGAGGAGTATTATCAGGAGCTGGAATGCAGCTTCGCCGTGCTTTTTTACGTGAACACCCTGTTTACCTACATGTTCGGCGTGAAGAAAAAGGAGCTTTCCTTCATCCGGGCGCTGGGGGACGAGATGCGCGCCGCCTTCCCGGATTTTCAGGAAAATCCATATTATCAGAAACGTTTTAATGAGGAAGAGAAAAAACTGGTGCGCTTACAGCAGCGATCCACCTGGCAGTTTTTCCTGTATTTTTCCCTGCTGTGGGGCTGGCGGGGGCTGCGGAAGAGGCTGGGCGGCAGAAAGGCAGGGTAAGGTATGAGAGCAGCATTGATTGGAGCGGGGGAGGAGTCCCTGCACATGATAGAAAAGGCGCAGGAGCTGGGTGTATTTGTGACGGCACTGGACGGAAATCCAGAGGCCGCCGGGCTTGCGGCGGCAGACGAGGGGCTTGTGGTGGACATTTCCGACGAGGAGGCGGTGCTTGACGCCCTGCGGGACAGAAAACCGGATTTTGTGCTTACCGGCCCAATCGGCCGTTACCTCACCACGATGGGGGCGGTGAATGACGCCCTGGGCCTGCCCGGTCTTACCCGGCAGGCGGCGGTGCTGTGCACGGATAAGTGGCTGTTTCACCAGAGGCTGGCGGAACGGGGGCTGCGCCCCTGCCGCTGTGAACTGGCTGCGGACTGCGGTGGAAAAGAGGAGGCGGAGGCCAGGGCGTATGTGGATAACCTTCTGAAAAAGGCAGAGGCTTTCACCTACCCTGCGATCCTGAAGCCCAGATACGGTTCCGGCAGCAGAGGGATTTTTTTCCTGAAGGATCAGGAGGAAGTCCGGGAGGCGCTGGAGTGCCTTTATGGGATCGGTCAGGATAAAGAGGCCGGGGGCGGAGAGGATTACGTGCTGGAGGAGGCTGTGGCCGGGGAGGAATTCGGTGTGGACGGAGCCATGGAGGGGGACTGCTTTCGGATGATCCTGCTTCGCAGAAAGCTTCTGACACCGCCGCCCGCCCGTCAGGCGGTGGGATACCTGACCGTAGGGAGCGGGGAAGAGCTGACCGTCAGGGCGGAGGCGTATGTGAGGAAAGTAACCCGCGCCCTTGGGCTTGCGGACTGTCTGCTCCATGCGGATCTGATGATCACCCGGGAGCAGGTGTTTGCGATTGAGCTGTCGGCCAGACCCTCCGGGCACAATCTGCACAATCTTTTCACGCCCATGGCCACCGGAGTGGATATGGCGGAGAGCTTCATCCGAAGCCGGTGCGGGCTGCCTTATTCCTATGTGCGCTCCTGTGAACCGGGCGGCTCCTGCAGCCCCTGCGAACCGTGCGGTTCCTGCGCGCCGGGCAGTTTATACAAGCTGCAGAAGATCCGGCCTCTGCTGATCCGGTATTTTGACCTGCCGGAGGGGATCGTGGTATCCGTGCCGGGGAGAGAGGAGCTTCAGCCTTCGGAGGGCGTGGCGCTGAGAGCGTGGGACTGCCGGATCAGGCCGGGAGACCGGATCGAGCCCGTGACTACGGGCCATTCCCTGATGGGAAGAGGTTATTTTATCCTGGAAGGACGGACGGATGCGCTTCTGGTGGAGGCGGCGGAGAGGATAGAGAGGCAGTTTGTGGTGGAGTGAGTGGTGATAAAAGAAAACCACACCAAAACAGGAGGCTGATATGGCGGCTGGCGCAGCATTTTTGGCATTGTTTCTGATCATAGCGGCAGGAGTGGGAATCCTTTTTGCGGCGTTTCTGGCGGGAAGGCGCTTTGCCAGGAAAGACAGAGGCGGCCGGCAGAGCATTCTGGCGGCGGCATTGTGCCTGTCAGCCCTGCTTCTGGTTGCTGCGGTATCCATTTTTCTTGACTCTGCACCGGCTGCGGAAGGCGGGGCCGGCGTTACCTCTCTTCCTGTCAATGATTATCTGGAGCAGATGGAGGATCGGCAGGGGCGGGAACAGATCAGCCAATGGCTGGCGGAGTGCGGAGAGGAGCTGGATACAGCGTATATCCTGCGCCGGGAGGAAAGGAAGGAGGACGGGGAAAGGCAGGCTTGCTACCTGGTCTACCTGCCCCGCCTTTCCGAGGGCGCTGGGATCGGCGTGGGCGTCTCCTCCGGCTGGCTTGGCGTCACGGTGACGGTGGACTGCGCTGCGTCAGAGGGCGGAATGGGGAATCAGCTTCTTCTGGTCACCTGGACCGGTGAGGAAAAGGAGAAACTGAAAATCCGTTACGGAGGGAAAAACCTGGACTGTGAGATTACGGAGACGGATTTTTCGTTGGAGATACATGAAAAAACGTGAGGTGAGCATGAAAAGAAAGAACATACTGACTGTCCTGATCTGCGCCGTGCTTCTGACTGTAGGCTGCGGTGTGTCAGGATGCGCAGCGGCTGGGGGAGGCACGGAAAGCGGGGAGCATACCGCGCAGGGCATGAAATATATCGAGGAACTTTCCTATGAGGAGGCGCTGACCAGCTTTGACGCGGCTCTCCTGAACAAGGAGGATCCCCAGGCGGCATACCGGGGGCAGGGGATCGCCTACATGGGGCTGACGGATTATGAGAAGGCGGCAGAGTGCCTGGAGCGTGCGCTTTCCTACAGTGATGCCAGCCTGGATCAGATGGATTTTGATGTGAATTATTATCTGGCGACCGCCTATTACAAGCTGGGGGAGCTGGATAAGGCCAAGGGGGTCTATGAGGCCATTGTGGCTATGCGCCCCAAAGAGAAAAACGCCTGGTATCTGAAGGGCGTAGTGGAGCTGGAGCAGGGAGATACGGAAGCGGCCGGGGCGGATTTTGACCGGGCGGTGGCCATTGATGAGAAGGATTATGACCTTAGAATTGACATTTTCTGCAGTTATGCGGAGCATGGACAGCAGGAGCTGGGGCAGGAATATCTCCAGGCGGTTCTGGACAGTGATGACAAGAACCTGACGGATTACAACAGAGGGCGGATGAGCTTCTATCTGGGGGATTACAGTACTGCCAGGACGGAGCTGGAAAAGGCGAAGGAGACCACAGGCTCCTCTGAGGTGATCAGCCTCCTGGGGCAGACCTACGAGGCTCTGGGCGATTATAATTATGCAGCCAGCGTGTACAGCAATTATTTGAACGAAACACCGGATGCCCAGATCTACAATCAGCTGGGATTGTGCGACCTGCAGATCGGGGAGTATGAGGGGGCGCTTGCAGCGTTTCAGGCCGGGATTGCCATGGAGGGGAATTCCCTGATGCAGTCGCTTAAATTTAATGAGATCGTGGCCTACGAGTATCTGGGCGACTTCAATCAGGCCAAGGTACTCATGCAGAAGTATCTGGAAACCTATCCGGATGATGCCAGGGCCAGGAGGGAGTATGAATTCCTGGAAACCAGATAGACGGCTGTGACTGCAGCTTTGGTTCAGGACTTATCCGTGCCGGAGACTGTCCGGTCGGCCTTTACGCTCTGCCTGCTTTCCGCTCAGGAAAGCACGATATACAATATTTATACCATTTTCAGGCAAAAACACAATATCTGGTATACGCCGTTGACTTGCCATGGGAATGGTGCTACAATGAGTTCATCGCTCGTCAAGCGTGTCCGCCCGTGAGGGCGGACATTTCTTTCCTTATCCGGGAAGAAGCTTTGACAGAAGCAGAGCATGAATATGAGAAAGCAAGGGGGAAAAAGCATGTTCCAGGTGATAAAGAGAAACGGAGACCGGGTGGATTTTGCCCTGACGAAGATCAACGACGTGGTGATGAAGGCCTTTGATGCCACGCAGATGCAGTACAATAAGGATATTGTAGATCTGCTGGCTCTGCGTGTAACCGCTGATTTTCAGGATAAGGTGCACGAAGGCGCTGTGCATGTGGAGGACATTCAGGACAGCGTGGAGAAGGTACTGGAGCAGGCCGGGTATACAGAGGTGGCCAAGGCTTATATCCTGTATCGGAAGCAGAGGGAGAAGATGCGGAATATGAAGTCCACCATTCTGGATTACAGGGAAGTGGTGAACGGATACGTGAAGGTGGAGGACTGGCGTGTGAAGGAAAATTCCACCGTAACCTATTCTGTGGGCGGTCTGATCCTGAGCAACTCCGGCGCGGTGACGGCCAACTACTGGCTGTCCGAGATCTATGACGAGGAGATCGCGGAGGCCCACCGGAATGCGGACATTCACATCCACGACCTGTCCATGCTTACCGGCTACTGTGCGGGCTGGTCGTTAAAGCAGCTGATCAAGGAAGGACTGGGCGGGATCACGGGCAAGATTACCTCCGCTCCGGCCAGGCATCTGTCCGTGCTCTGCAACCAGATGGTGAATTTCCTGGGCATCATGCAGAACGAATGGGCGGGAGCACAGGCCTTTTCCTCCTTTGATACCTACCTGGCCCCCTTTGTGAAGGCGGACGGGCTTACCTATCCCGAGGTGAAGAAGTGCATTGAGTCCTTTATCTACGGAGTGAATACCCCCAGCCGCTGGGGCACACAGGCTCCCTTCTCCAACATTACCCTGGACTGGACGGTGCCGGATGATCTGGCCGGGCTTCCTGCCATCGTGGGCGGTAAGGAGATGGACTTCTGTTATAAGGACTGTAAGGCGGAGATGGATATGGTGAACAAGGCGTTCATCGAGATCATGATTGAGGGGGACGCCAACGGCAGAGGCTTCCAGTATCCCATTCCCACCTATTCCATCACCAGGGATTTTGACTGGTCGGATACGGAGAACAACCGTCTGCTGTTTGAAATGACCGCCAAGTACGGAACGCCCTATTTCAGCAACTACATCAATTCCGACATGCAGCCCAGCGACGTGCGCTCCATGTGCTGCCGTCTGCGCCTGGATCTGAGGGAGCTGCGCAAGAAAACAGGCGGCTACTTTGGCTCCGGGGAAAGCACGGGAAGCGTGGGCGTGGTGACCATCAACATCCCCAGGATCGCTTACCTGGCGGCGGACGAGAAGGATTTCTACAGACGGCTTGACCGGATGATGGACATTGCGGCCCGCTCCCTGAAGATCAAGAGACAGGTGATTTCCAAGCTGCTGGAGGAGGGGCTTTACCCTTATACGAAAAGATACCTGGGCAGCTTTGACAATCATTTCTCCACCATCGGCCTGATCGGCATGAACGAGGCGGGGCTGAATGCCAGCTGGCTGAGGGCGGATATGTCCAGTGAAAAGACCCAGATTTTCACCAGAGAGGTGCTGAACCATATGCGCGGCCGCCTGGCGGATTACCAGGAGCAGTACGGAGACCTGTACAATCTGGAAGCCACGCCTGCGGAGAGCACCACCTACCGTCTGGCCAAGCATGATAAAAAGAAATGGCCCGATATTATCACGGCGGGAAAGGAAGGGGACACCCCCTACTACACCAACTCCTCCCACCTGCCGGTTGACTACACGGTGGATATTTTTGACGCTCTGGACATTCAGGATGAGATCCAGACGCTGTACACCTCAGGAACCGTGTTCCATGCCTTCCTGGGAGAAAAGCTGCCCGACTGGAAGGCGGCGGCCAGCCTGGTGCGGGCCATTGCCCAGAATTACAGGCTGCCCTATTATACCCTGTCGCCCACCTATTCCATCTGCTCCGAGCACGGTTATCTGACGGGAGAGCAGAAGGTATGTCCCAAGTGCGGCCGTGTAACGGAGGTTTGGAGCCGGATTACAGGCTACTACCGTCCGGTGCAGAACTGGAACGATGGAAAGGCTCAGGAGTATGAGAACAGGACGGAGTACGATCTGAGCCGGTCGAAGCTGAAAGCTGCGTCTGCGGCTGTGGTGACGATCTCGGACCGGGCGGTGGAGCGGAATCTGCCGGAGCAGAGGTCTGCGGCTGCGGCGTTTGCAGCGCCTGGGTGTACAGCGCCTGTGGCCTCTGACGTGCGTGTGGAAGCCCCTGTGGATGTGAAATATCTTTTTACCACCAGAACCTGTCCCAACTGTAAGGCGGCCAGGGAATACCTGAAGGGGGAAAAGTATATCCTCATCGATGCGGAGGAGAACGTAGAGCTGACGCGGAAATACGGCGTGATGATGGCACCCACGCTGGTGGTGGTGAACGGGGATGATTTTGTAAAATACGCCAACGCATCCAACATCAAGAAATATGCAGAAACGCAGAAAATGGCGGTGAATGCCTGAATACAGGCAGCAGTTCATGTTGCTATGCGTGGGTTGAACAGTTATAATTGGAAAAAACGGCACGGCTGTCAAGCGGTGCCGTTTTGTGAAGGGAGGAAAACGGGATGATCCTGTCGGACAGGACGATCAGGACGATGCTTATCCAGAATGCGGGCTGGGTGGATCCCGGCTTTGAGGGGGAAATCACCTTGGAGCTGTTCAACGCCAACCGCTGTGCCATTGAGCTGCGCGCCGGCCGCAGAGTGGGACAGCTGGTATTTGCGAAAATGGACAGATGTGCAGATCACCCCTACCGGGGAAAGTACCAGGGGCAGAGAGGAGCTACCGGGTCGAAGGTGTTTTTGGATGAGGTGTGAGAAACCACATACGTGTTTTCTCACAGCTATTTGTGCCGGAGCGTCACAAATAGCCCTTAGGCATCTAAGAAACCGTATTCGCGGTTTCTTATCGCCCCGTCGCTTACGCTCCGGAATGGAGATTAAAATGGAACTTTATATGCCTACAAGAATTTTTAATGAAAAGAACTGCGTAATCAACCACAGCCGGGAGCTGGCTTCGCTTGGAAGGAAGGCGCTGATCGTCACGGGAAAGCATTCCTCCCGGGTGAATGGGTCTCTGGAGGATGTGAAGGAGGCTCTGGAGCGGGAGCGGCTGGAATATGTGGTGTTTGACGAGGTGGAGGAGAACCCTTCCGTGGATACGGTGATGAAGGCTGCGGGGCTTGGGATCCGCGAGGGCGCGGATTTTGTGATAGGCGTGGGCGGAGGCTCCCCCATGGATGCAGCAAAGGCCATTGCGCTGATGGCGGCCAACCCGGAGGAGGACGGCAGTTTGCTGTACAGGAAGGCAAGAAACGGGCGTCCTGCGCTTCCTGTGGCGGAAGTGCCCACCACGGCGGGGACCGGCTCTGAGGTGACGCCCTACGCGATCCTTACAAGGACGGAGCTGCCGCCCATCGTGCTCACCACTGCGGCAGAGACCGGGGCATCCTTCCCCCATCTGGGTAAAAAAGTAAAGCAGGGCATTCCCTATCGGATTTTTCCCCGGCTGGCGCTGGTGGACGTAAGGTATCTGCAGACGGCCTCCAAAACCGGGTGCATCAACACGGCGGTGGACACGCTGGCCCATTTGGTGGAAAGCTATCTGAATACGAACAGCACGGCTTACAGCCGTTTTTACAGCGAAACGGGCCTTCGTGTCTGGGCCAGGGTGAAGGACCGGCTGCTGCGGTATGAGATCGGTCAGGAGGAGCGGGAGCTTCTGATGGATGCCTGTACTCTGGGCGGCATGGCCATTGCCCATACGGGAACCAGCCTGCCCCATGGGTTAAGCTATGCCCTCACCTGCGAGATGGGGCTTGCCCATGGTAAGGCGGTGGGGATCTTCCTGCCCGGCTTCCTGCGGGAGTACGGGAACCAGGAGGAGGCAATGAAGGTGCTGTCCCTGCTGGATTTTGGCAGCGTACAGGGATTTTCCGAGTACATCAGAGGGCTGCTGGGCGAGGTGAGCATACCGGATGCGCTGTGGGAGGAGGATGTGGAAGGGCTTCTGCAGAATCCGGATAAGCTGAAGAACTATCCCTTCCAGGCGGAACGGGAGAAGCTGTGGAGGATGCGGTAGAGTGGGTTTGAAACATTCCGGGAAGCGGAGGCATTTTGCACATGGGAGAAGAGAATCACATTTATATTGCCATTGATCTGAAATCTTTTTACGCCTCCGTGGAATGTATGGAACGGGGGCTGGATCCCATGACCACCAATCTGGTGGTGGCGGATGTGAGCCGGACGGAGAAAACCATCTGTCTGGCGGTGTCTCCATCCCTCAAGGAGTATGGGCTGCCGGGCAGATGCAGGCTTTTCCAGGTGGAAGAAAGGATGAAGGAGGTAAACCGGGAGCGCAGACACTGTGCTCCGGGGCATACCTTCATCGGATCCTCTACGGACGCAGAGCAGCTTAGGTGCATGCCGGAGCTGGAGGCCGCCTATATCGCGGCCCCGCCCAGAATGGCCTCCTACATCGAGTACAGCACCTGGATCTACGACATTTATCTGAAATACGTGGCGCCGGAGGACATCCACGTCTATTCCATTGACGAGGTTTTCATGGATGTGACCTGTTACCTGAAAAATTACGGAAAGACGGCAAGGCAGCTTGCAGAGACCATCCTGCGGGACGTGGTGCGCACCACGGGCATCGTCCCTGCGGCGGGCATCGGGACGAACCTGTATCTGTGCAAGGCAGCCATGGATATTGTGGCCAAGCATATCCAGCCGGACGAGCGCGGCGTGAGGATTGCGGAGCTGGATGAAATGTCCTACCGCCGCCTTCTGTGGAACCACCGCCCGCTCACTGATTTCTGGAGGGTGGGCAGGGGCTACGCCTCCAAGCTGGAGGAAAACGGCATGTACACCATGGGAGACGTGGCCCGCTGTTCTGTGGGAGGGCCGGGGGATTATCATAATGAGGAGCTGCTCTACCGCCTGTTCGGCGTGAATGCGGAGCTGCTCATCGACCATGCCTGGGGCTGGGAGCCATGCACCATTGCGGACATTAAGGCCTACCGCCCGGAAAGCAGCAGCCTGGGCTCCGGACAGGTGCTGCACTGTCCTTATGAATATGATAAGGCGAAGCTGATCGTGCGCGAGATGACGGATCAGCTGGCCCTTGAACTGGTGGAAAAGCATCTGGTGACGGATCAGATGGTGCTGACCATCGGCTATGACAGGGAAAATCTGTCCGGCAATGAGAGAGAGGACGGCTATCAGGGGAAAGACGGCCATCAGAGGGAAGATGTCCATCGGAGAGAAGGCCGCTGTCAGGGAGCGGTAAAAACCGACCGCTATGGCCGCAGAGTGCCCCAGCATGCCCACGGCTCCGTAAATCTGGGCCGCAGGACCTCCTCGTCCAGGATGATCACGGATGCTGTGATGGGATTGTTTGACCGGATCGTGGATCACAGGCTTTTGGTGCGGAGGGTGAGTATTACCGCTAACCGGGTGGTGAGGGAGGACGGTCTGCACGGACGAAGGATGGACGGGGCAGAGAAAGCCGGACAGGGCCTGACGGCGGGGATCCCGGATGGATGCGGCGGAGCATTTCCGGGAAGTCTTGAAGAACAGGGGCAGGCATATGGGAACGGCCCGGCGCAGGAGGATCCGTTTGAAGCAGGCTGCGTGAAATACGAGCAGCTGGAGCTTTTCACAGATTACGAAGCCCTGGAAAGGGAGCGCAGGCAGGAGGAGGCGGCGCTTCAGAAGGAAAGAAGGGCGCAGGAGGCGGTTCTGGACATCCGCAGGAAATATGGGAAAAATGCCATCCTGAAGGGCATGAACCTGGAGGAGGGAGCCACTGCCAGGGAGCGCAACCGCCAGATTGGAGGACATAAGGCATGAGAGAGGAAAAAAAGGACGACAGAAGCTATGAGGACATCATAAACCTTCCCCATCCCACATCCTCCGTCCATCCCCGTATGCCCGTGGGTGATCGGGCGGCGCAGTTTGCTCCCTTTGCGGCCCTGGCGGGCTTTGAGGAGGCCATTCAGGAAACGGCCAGACGGCGGGAGGAGAGGATGGAACGCCAATGATCACAGAATATCAGCTTACAGAAAGGAACCGGCAGATTACCGTCCGCATCATACGCTCTGCCCGCAAAAGCATGGGGCTGGAGGTGAAGGAAGGCGGCCAGGTGCTGGCCAGGATCCCGGAACGCCTCCCCGACAGGGAGCTGGTGAGATTTCTGGAGGAGCATAAGGGATGGATGGCGGATAAGCTGGCGCAGGCGGAGGAACGCGCCGGCAGCCGGGAGACCGTCAATGCCACACCCGTGCGGAAGCTGACTTCTACGGAAAAAGTCCGGATTGCCCGGAAAATCACGGCGCGGGTACAGTATTACAGCCGCCTGATGGGGGTGAGCGTGGGACGGATCACCATCCGTAACCAGAAGACCCGCTGGGGGAGCTGCAGCAGTAAGGGAAACCTGAATTTTAACTACCAGCTCTATTATCTGCCGGATGAACTGCTGGATTATGTGGTGGTGCACGAGCTGGCCCACCGCCGCCATATGAACCACTCCGCACAGTTCTGGCAGGAGGTGGAACGCTATTTCCCGGACTGGCGGGCGTGCAGGGAGCGGCTGAAGGGGGAGCGGCTGGAAGGGTGAGAGGAAGGTATGGCTGGCCGTGAAATGGGGATACCGCCTGCCCTGCAAATATGTGATCCATGCAGTCGGCCCGCGTTGGCGGGATGGCAGGCATCAGGAACAGGAGCTTCTGGAATCCTGCTAGACCGCAGCGGTTCCATGAGCGGACTGGGACGGGATACCATCGGCGGTGCGATTCATCACATTGGAAATAAACGGTCGTTGCTTTTTCTAACGGAGAAGGTGGCCGTATCATATTTGGTGTCGATGATGGCAGCCGAGAGGTAGTGGGAATTCCGAAGGATATTGTCTTTTCTGAGATTGATGCCATCACGACAGCAATTTCTGACAGCTGCGAGCCGATTGTGATTCCCGATGTGTATTTGCAGTCGATTGACGACAAAACGATTATTATAGCTGAAATCAGTGCAGGCAGGCAAAGACCGTATTATATCAAATCCATGGGGATTAAAGAAGGTACCTATATTCGAGTTTCAGGAACTTCACGTCCTGCTGGGCGTGATCTGACTGCTGAGATGTATTATGAAGATGAAGGACGTTCTTATGATAAGGTCATTCGGAAGGATTTAACGGTTACGGATGAAGAAATCGCAGAATTATGCCATCAAATGAAAGAGGTGGCTGTCGCCAACGCGAAATCCAAGACACAGGCAGAAACGATTAAGAGTGTAACAAAAAATGTGTTGTTGAGTTGGGGACTCTTAGCAGAAGCGGAGGATGGGCGTATTCATCCAACGAATGGGTATGTTTTCCTTTTGGGTAAAGATGAGTTCCTTTCGCAAATTCAGTGTGGAATGTTTAAGGGAAAGACGCGTGCTGTTTTTGTAGATAAACGAGAGTACTCTGGCCCGTTATGGAAGCAAATTGACGATGCATTTCAGTTTGTGTTGAGGAATATTCATTTGGGTGCAAGGCTGGAAGGAATTTATCGGAAGGACATTTATGAGTTGCCACCGGATAGTATTCGAGAGCTTATTATCAACGCTGTGATGAATTGTAGTTTTTTGCAAAATTCACGTATTCAAGTAGCCATCTATGATGATCGCTTGGAAATCACTTCTCCCGGTGGCCTTATGCCTGGAGTTACTTTAGACAAAATGAAAGAAGGTTATTCAAAAATACGAAACCGTGCGCTTGCACATGCCTTCTCCTATATGAATTTGATTGAGGCATGGGGAAGTGGAATCCCGAAACTGCTGGAATCCATGCAGGAGTATGGATTACGAGAACCGGAATTTTGCGATTTGGAGATTGGTTTTCGCATAAATCTATATCGAAAGACAGAATATGAAAAGTCGGAGACCGTCCAATTTGAATTGATTGCAGGAGATGAACCGGGCAGAGAACACAGTGAAAATGAAAAGGAGCTAAAAAGGAGCCGAAAAGGAGCTAAAAAGGAGCCAAAAAAGAGAGCCAAAAGATGGAGCTGAAATTAGAAACGGTATCTTACAACGTATGCAGGAGAATCCAGCGATAACACAGTTGAAGCTAATGGAGGAATTTGAGCTTACGAGAAAACAAGTCCAGATCATGATTAAGGATTTACAGAAGGATGGGGTTGTAGAAAGACAGGGTTCCCATAGAAGTGGAAAATGGGTCGTGAAGAAAGAAGAATAAGAGATCGAATATGGCAGAATTTGCCGAGGATTTGGAGACGGTGGAGCTTCAGAATGCGAAGATCTGCCATCTCCAGCCGGATAACCAGTTCTATACAAAGTATTTTCTGGAGCGTGTGGATAAGACCACGAATTATCTGATCTATGCACCGTTTCCGAAGCCAGATGTAAAGGACAACCATATGGAAGATGACCGCAAGGTAAAGATGGAGGATGAGAATCGTTACTGTTCACGGCAGGCCCGTAAACAGTAACTTTCGCGGGTCTATTGAAAGTTTTTGCTGCGCAAAAGAGGCCCGCTCACTCCTGAATCACATTCTTACGCCTCAAACGGCAGGCGTTTGAGGCTGCTGTGAACAGTAACTGAGAATCCGACAATCGGCATTTTACTTTGCCGAAAAAAGAATAATGCGGTTGCTGAAATGACCTTGCCGGAGGATAATTCTCAGATTTTTGCAAGCAAATACAGTACCGTTCTGCCAAGTAAAGAGGAATTACAGAAGCTGTTTGAAGAACAGTTGTCTGAGGCGGATGCAGGCGAGCAGGAATGAAACTGCAGTTTAAGGGAAACCGCCCTTTCAGCTTCAAAAACCTCTTGACGAAGAGCGGTACGACAGTGTTATGATAGAGAAGTGCCAAAAAGCCGATGGCCGTAGCAGCAAACCCGGATACTCCAAGAGTATTTCGGCCTCCTGCCGAAGCGGGAGCATTGTTTCAAAGACAGCGGATTATCCTGAGAGGGCAGGAACAGGGACATATACCCGCGCATTTCAGGCTCCATTTTGGCGCATAAAGCATAGGAGATATTTTTGTAAAACTTATTTCAGGAAAAAGGAAAAGTGCCATGAAGGCACCGGATTCCCCAAGGGGATGGTGTTTTCGTGGTATTTTTATGTGCCGGGAAAGACAGCCGGTGAAAGGAGAGGGAGATTTTCAGATGAAAATGTTTCAGATGAGCAGATTTCAAAGGGGAAAAGGAAAAAGGCGGGAAAAGTACAGAGAAAAAATCCTGGCGGTGATATGCGTTATGCTTCTGGCTGCAGGAAGCCTGACAGGATGCGGCGCGTCAGCTCCCGGCGGTACGTCCGGTTCGGGAAGTGCGTCCGATTCGGGTAATGTTTCCGGTTCGGCCAATGCGTCAGCCTCAGGCAGTGCGTCCGGTTCCGGCAATGCGTCAGCCTCCGATACGTCCTCCGTTTCCGCCAGGGATTCCGTGGTGGTCACCATGCCGCCCAGCTCAGAGCCGGAGGCGGGCTTCGATCCCTCCTATGGCTGGGGAGCCGGGGAGCACGTGCATGAGCCCCTGATCCAGAGCACGCTCACCGTGACCAATCCGGATCTGAGTATAGGGCTGGATCTGGCTACGGATTATGAGGTGAGCGGGGACGGTCTTCTGTGGACGGTGCACATCCGGGACGATGTGAAGTTTACGGACGGGGAGCCGCTGCAGGCCTCCGATGTGGCCTTTACCTATAATCTGTGCGTACAGAACAGCAGTGTGAACGATTTTACCATGCTGAAGGAAGCGGTGGCTGTGGATGAGACTACAGTGGAATTCCATATGAACAGGGCTTTTTCCATCTGGCCCTATACCATGGCCGTGGTGGGGATCGTGCCGGAGCACGCCTACAGCGAGGATTACGGGATGAACCCCATCGGTTCCGGAAGGTACGTGATGAAGCAGTGGGACAGGGGACAGCAGGTGATCTTTGAGGCCAACCCGGACTACTATGGGGAGCAGGCGAAGATCCGTAAGCTGACGGTTCTTTTCATGGAGGAGGATGCGGCTCTGGCCGCGGCCATGGCCGGACAGGCGGATGTGGCGCACACGGCGGCTTCCCTGGCGGATCAGGAGCTGGAGGGATACAGTCTGCTGCGGGTGGCCAGTGTGGACAACCGGGGGATCAATCTGCCCGCCGTTCCTGCAGCAGAGCAGGACGGTGTGACGGTGGGCAATGATGTGACCTGCGACCCGGCCATCCGCAGGGCTGTGAACATGGGGATCGACCGGACGGAAATGATCGAAAATGTGCTGAACGGATACGGGACGCCCGCCTACAGCGTGTGCGACCAGATGCCCTGGTACAATGAAAGCTCTCAGGTGGATTTTGACAGGGAAGGAGCCATTGCCCTGCTGGAGGAGGCAGGCTGGAAGGCCGGGGAGGACGGAATCCGGGAAAAGGACGGGATCCGGGCGGCTTTTACGGTGATGTACCATCCTGACGATTCGGTGCGCCAGGCCCTGGCGGAGGATCTGGCAAACCAGTGCGCCCTTCTGGGGCTTGAGGTGTCCACCCAGGCCGCGGGCTGGGATGTGGCCTATACCAATGCCCTTTCCCAGCCGCTGATGTGGGGCTGGGGAGCGCATACTCCCATGGAGCTGTACAATATTTACCATACGGCGCCGGGCGGAGAGAGTGCGGAGTATTCCCCTTATGCAAACGAAAACGTGGACGCTTACATGGACGCGGCTCTGGCTGCGGACGATCTGGAGGAGGCCAACGAGCTGTGGCAGAAGGCCCAGTGGGACGGCAGCGGCGGCGTGACCCAGGAGGGGGATATTCCCTGGGTATGGCTGTGCAATGTGGATCATCTCTATTATGTGAGGGACGGCCTTCAGGTGGCGGAGCAGAAGATCCACCCCCACGGCCACGGCTGGTCCATCGTCAACAATGTGGATCAGTGGGAATGGAGCGAGTGACCTTGAACAGATACATCAGATTTTTTATGAAAAAAGTGTGCAGGCTCCTGCTGCTTCTGCTGGCGGTAAGCCTTCTGACCTTTACTCTGGTGAGCATTTCCCCGGTGGATCCCCTTCAGGTCAACGCAGGGCAGGCCCTGGCTTCCATGAGCCAGGAGCAGCGGCAGAAGCTGGAAGCCTACTGGGGCGTGGACAGGCCGCCGGTTCAGCGTTATCTGGGCTGGCTGGGCGGCTGTCTGCGGGGGGATCTGGGCGTCTCCCTTCTTTACCGCAGGCCGGTGTGGGAGGTGATCGGCGTCAAGCTGGGAAACTCTCTGCTGCTTCTGGTCATTGCCTGGGTGATCTCCGGTGTTCTGGGATTTTTCCTGGGGGTAATCGCAGGAGTATTCCGGGGGCGGCTTCCTGACCGTATCATCAACGGATATTCCCTTCTGGTGGCCAGCACCCCAGTATTCTGGATCGCCCTTCTTCTGCTGATGGTGTTTGCCGTGCGGCTTGGGCTCTTTCCGGTGGGATTAAGCGTTCCCATCGGCGTGGAGGCGGCGGGAGTGACCTGGTCAGACAGACTGTACCATGCCTTCCTGCCGGCGCTCACCCTGAGCATTACGGGCGTCTCCAGCATCACTCTTCATACCAGGGAAAAAATGATCGACTGCATGGAGAGCGATTACATGCTGTTTGCCCGGGCACGGGGGGAGAAAACCTGGGGGATGGTGATGCGCCACGGCCTGCGTAACGTCCTGCTCCCCGCCCTGACCCTGCAGTTTGCCTCGGTGAGCGAGATTATAGGAGGCTCCGTCCTGGTGGAGCAGGTTTTCTCCTATCCCGGACTGGGACAGGCGGCGGTGACGGCCGGACTGGGAAGCGACGTGCCCCTGCTGATGGGGATCACCATGGTGACGGCGGCCATTGTATTTGGCGGAAATCTGACCGCCACCCTGCTTTACGGCGTGGTGGATCCCCGCATGAAAGGAACGCTATGAACGGAAGAAAGAAAACGATCCTGCGCCTGGCTCTGGCGCTTCTTCTGCTGGCGGCGGTGACGGCTGCGGGCTGGCTGTGCGGGGAGAAGGCGGGGATCACCGATTTTTCAAATAAAAATCTGGCTCCCGGCTGGGAGCATCCCTTCGGTACCGACTGGATGGGAAGGGATATGCTTTCCCGGACGCTGGTGGGGCTGTCCCTGAGCATCCGCCTGGGGCTGTGCACTGCCGCAGTCAGCGCCCTTCTGGCCCTGCTTCTGGGCCTTGCGGCGGCTCTACTTGGGAAAAAAGTGGATTCCGTTATCACGTTCTTGATCGATATGGTGATGGGGATTCCCCATATCCTGCTTCTGATCCTGATTTCTTTTGCTTTCGGTAAGGGATTCGCCGGTGTGGCGGCGGGGGTGGCGCTGACCCATTGGCCCTCCCTGGCCCGGCTGATCCGGGGGGAGGTGCTTCAGCTGAAGGAGAGCGAATACATCCTGACAGCGGGGAAGCTGGGGGTGAGCCCCTGGCAGATTGCCCTGCAGCACATGCTTCCCCACCTTCTGCCCCAGCTTCTGGTGGGGCTGCTTATGACCTTCCCCCACGCCATCCTGCATGAGGCCAGCATCACCTTCCTGGGCTTCGGCCTGTCCGGCGAACAGCCGGCCATCGGCCTGATCCTGTCGGAAAGCATGCGGTATCTGATCACGGGAAAATGGTGGCTCACCGTCCTGCCGGGAGCGATGCTGGTCATGGTGGCAGCGGTGTTCGACCTGGCCGGGAAAGCGCTGCGCTCGGCGCTGGATCCTTTCAGCGTTCAGGAGTAGCTTCCTGTAGAAACAGGCAAAAAGAAAAGAGGAGAGGCAGTATGAATCAGGAGCAGGATGACAGAGGAGGGGACGTATGAAGCAGGAAGGAAAGCGGGAGGAAAAGACGGAAGAGAGGGAAGCGCTGCTGGAGATCCGGGATTTGTCTGTCTCCTTCCGGCAGTATGGGAGGGGAACGAGACAGGAGGAGCTTCCTGTGATCTCCAATCTGAACGTGACGGTGCGCCGGGGAGAGATCATGGCGGTGGTGGGGGCCAGCGGTTCCGGCAAAAGCCTTCTGGCAGAGGCGGTGATGGGGCTGCTTCCTTCCAATGCGAGCCTGAAGGGGGAGCTTATTTTTAAAGGGGAAGCGCTGGATCGAAAACGCCTGGAAAAGCTGAGGGGGAAAGAGCTTGCCCTGGTGCCCCAGAGCATTTCCTGCCTGGATCCGCTGATGAAGGCGGGCAGCCAGGTGCGGATGGGGAGAAAGGACGCCGCCACGCGGCGCAGGCAGGAGGAGATGTTTCGCCGGTATCGTCTGCCGGAGGGGACGCAGGACAAATATCCCTTCCAGTGTTCCGGAGGAATGAACAGGAGGCTGCTGCTGTCCATGGCTTTAATGGAAAAGCCTGAGCTTTTGATCGCGGACGAGCCTACGCCCGGACTGGAGCTTTCTCTGGCAAGGGAGGCCATGGGAGATTTCAGGGCATTTGCGGACGAGGGAAACGGCGTGCTGCTGATCACTCACGACATTGAGCTGGCAATGGAGACGGCAGACCGGATCACGGTTTTTTATGCGGGAACCACGGTGGAGGAGGCACCGGCGTCGGATTTTGCCGCAGAGGAGCTTTTGCGCCACCCTTACACCAGGGCGCTCTGGCGGGCCATGCCCCGCAACGGTTTTCAGGCGGAGGCCGGAACCCAGCCTTATGTAAAAAATATGCCCAGGGGCTGTGTGTACGGGCCGCGGTGTACCCATTTCTCACCGGAGTGCGAGGGTAAAATCCCGGAATGCGAGGTGCGGGGAGGCCGGGTGTGGTGCATACGGCCGGGCCGGAAATAAATTTTCAAAAGACAGTCAATAGGAAAGGCTTGCGGTAGAGGAGGAGAAGGGTTATGCTGGAAGCACGGCAGCTTTATTTTCACTTTAAAGGCAGGGAGAAGGAACCGGTGATAAACGGCGTGAACCTGCGGGTGGAGCCCGGGGAGCGCCTGGGCCTTCTGGCTCCCAGCGGCAGCGGCAAAACTACGCTGATGCGGCTTTTGAGCGGATACCTGCTCCCAATTTCCGGCAGTGTGCTGGCGGATGGAAGCCCCCTTCCTCGGAAGGGCTATTGTCCGGTGCAGATGATCTGGCAGCATCCGGAGAGGGCGCTGGATCCACATCTGCGCATGGGCAGAAGTCTTGAGGAGGGCGGAAGGGTGGAGCCCAGGATCGTGGAGGGGCTTGGCATTGAGGAGGACTGGAAAAAACGCTATCCCGGTGAACTGTCCGGCGGCGAGCTGCAGAGATTCTGTATCGCCAGGGCGCTGGGGGCGGAAACCCGGTATCTGCTCTGCGACGAGATCACCACGATGATGGATCTGATCAGCCAGAGCCAGATCTGGCAGTTTTTGATCCGGGAGGCGCAGGAGAGAGGGCTGGGGCTGCTGGTGGCCAGCCACAGTCATGAGCTGTTGGAGCATGTGTGCACAAGACAGGTGGAGCTGGCACAACTGTGCCGGGAAAAGTCAGAGTAACAAAAGCTCCCACGGCGGGACGGAGGGCGGCAGCTTACTGCCCTGCCGGTGAACAGAGGCGGCGGAACTGCTGCAAACAATAAATGGTAAAGGAAGAAACAGAGAATGGACACACAGGAAGTGTTGCTGCAATATAAGGAAGGAAAGCTTTCCCTGGATGAGGCGGAAGCTTTTTTCAGAAGAAAGCCGTTCGAGGAGCTGGAGTATGCCAAGCTGGATTCTCACAGAAAAATGCGCAGCGGCTTTGCGGAGGTGGTTTTCTGCAACGGAAAGGCAGATGCACATCTGTGCAGCATATATGAAAGACTGTACGCGCAGGAGGGAGAGGTACTGGGGACGAGGGCCAGCCGGCACCAGTACGAGACGGTCCGCGCCCTGCTTCCCCAGGTACAGTATGACGAAATCTCCCGGATCCTGAAAATTGAGAAGACGGGAAAGAAGCGTGTGGGAAGGATCGCCGTGTGCACGGCGGGAACGGCAGATATTCCGGTGGCGGAGGAGGCGGCCCAGACGGCGGAGTTTTTCGGGGCAAACGTGGATCGGATTTATGATGTGGGGGTGAGCGGCCTGCACCGCCTCCTGTCCCGGCTGGAGCAGATCCAGAGCGCCAACTGCGTGGTGGCGGTGGCGGGCATGGAGGGAGCTCTGGCGAGCGTGCTGGGCGGCCTGGTGGCAAATCCGGTGCTGGCCGTGCCCACCTCCGTGGGCTATGGGGCCAGCATGAACGGGCTGTCCGCTTTGCTAACCATGATTAATTCCTGCGCCAACGGGATTGCGGTGCTGAACATAGACAATGGCTACGGAGCCGGATACATGGCCACGCAGATCAATCGTCTGGCCGTGGCGGGAAAGGAATAAGACAGGCCTGCCGTGAGTACGGCGGCAGAAGGATGCAGGGATGGTAAGGAAAACACCGCAGAAGCGGCGGAATGGAGGAAAAAATGGGTAATTGTTTATATTTGGAATGCTCCAGCGGGATCAGCGGGGATATGATGGCGGCGGCGCTTCTGGATCTGGGAGCGGACAGGGCGGTGCTTGGCCGCACACTGGATTCCCTTCCTGTGGATGGGTTTTCCGTAAAGATCAGCAGGGTGAAGAAGTCCGGGCTGGATGTATGTGATTTTGATGTGTGCCTGGACGCGGCGCATGAAAACCATGATCACGATATGGAGTATCTGTTCGGAGGCCTGAGGGATGGTGAGCGGACAGCGGTGTTGGAGGCGCATGGGGAGAAGCACAGCCATGTGCATGTATATGAGGAGGAGCCCCACGGGCACGAGCATGATCATCTGCATGGGGAGGAGCATGAGAATGGGCACGACCATGTGCATGGAGTGGGGCATGAGAATGGGCGCGACCATCTGCATGAGGGGGAGCATGTGCACAGCCATGGGCATCCCCACGAGGAGGGTCACGGCCATGTATACGGTCATGCCCATGGAGAAGAAGGTCATCCTCACAGCCATCCCCACCCGCACGAGCACCGCGGTCTGAGAGAGATCCTGCACATCCTTGACCATGCGGACATGACGGAGCGGGCCAGACACATGGCGGAGAGGATCTTCCGCATCCTGGCGGAGGCGGAGGCAAAGGCCCATGGCGTTCCTGCGGACGAGGTGCATTTTCATGAGGTGGGAGCCGTGGATTCCATTGTGGACATTGTGACGGCGGCGGTCTGCCTGGACAATCTGGACATTACGGAGGCGGTGGTGCCTGCTCTGGCTGAGGGGACGGGCTTTGTGCGCTGTCAGCACGGAATGATCCCGGTTCCCGTGCCTGCAGTGCTGAACATTGTGGAGGCACATCACCTCCGTCTCCGCATGACCCAGATACAGGGAGAGCTGGTAACGCCCACCGGCGCGGCGATTGCTGCGGCAATTTGCACCTCCCACAGCCTGCCGGAAAGCTTTGAAGTGATCAGGACGGGGCTGGGTGCAGGTAAAAGAAAATATGAGCGTCCCAGCATCCTGCGCGCCATGCTGATCCGCCCGGAGAAGGAGGAGACGGAGCAGGGATGCGGGAACGGCCAGAGCCAGATGGAGGACGGCTGCGCCGGGGCAGGAGGAAAAGACTGTATCTGCAAGCTGGAGACCAACATCGACGACTGTACCGGGGAAATGCTGGGCTGCGTGATGGAGCGCCTGTTTGAGGCGGGGGCAAGGGACGTGCACTATACCCCTGTTTTTATGAAAAAAAACCGCCCCGCCTACCAGTTAAACGTAATCTGCCGGGAGGCGGAACGGGAAAAGCTGGAGGAGATCATTTTCAGGGAGACCACCACCATCGGTATCCGCCGCGTCCTGATGGAGCGCACGGTACTGAGGCGGAAGAACCGGGAGGCAGAGACTTCTCTTGGAACGGCCCGGGTGAAGGTCTGCTTTGCACAGGGGCTTTGCCGCGTCTATCCGGAGTATGAGAGTGTGGCGGAGCTGTCCCGCAGAAGCGGCCTGCCTTTTCAGGAGGTTTATACCCTGATTCAGAGGGAATGCTCTGAGGGCGTATAAGGGTATAACGGCACGGCATGGAGGAAAAAATGACGGATCACAGAGCGGCTCTTGGCCGGTATATGGAGCAGTTTTCAGGGAAAAAAATGATGGTTGCCTTTTCCGGCGGCGTGGACAGCAGCCTGCTTCTGGCCGCGGCCTGCGAGGCCGCTTCCAGGTGGGGAGGAGCCCAGTCCCAGGTCTGTGCGGCTATGGTACACACCCGCCTGCACCCGGCGGAGGATAAGGAGGTGGCGCGCCGCGTGGCGGAGGAGATGGGGGCGCAGTATCTGGTATGCCGGATAGACGAGCTGGAGGAAGCGGGGATCGGAAATAATCCGGTGGATCGGTGCTACCGCTGCAAACGGCATCTGTTTACCCGGCTGAAGGAGGAGGCGGAGAAAAGAGGGATCGATGTGATCCTGGAGGGAACCAACGGGGATGACCTTCTGGTTTACCGTCCCGGCATCCGGGCGGTGAGGGAGCTTGGGATTATAAGCCCTCTGGCGGAGCTTGGTTTTTCCAAAAGGGAGGTGAGAGCGCTTGCCGCAGAGTACGGCATCAGCGTGGCCGACCGTCCCTCTGCCCCTTGTCTGGCCACCCGTTTTCCCTACGGTACTCCCCTCAGCTATGAGCGGATGGAGCAGGTGGATCGGGGAGAGCGGTTCCTGAAAACCTTTGGCTTCTATAACGTGCGTCTGCGTGCCCACGGGGACACGGCCCGCATCGAGGTGGATGGGAAGGACATGGGGATCGCAGTGGAGCATCGGGAGGAGATTGCAGCCGGAATACGGGAGCTTGGGTTCGACTATGTGACCCTGGATATGGAGGGATTCCGGTCGGGGAGTATGGATGTGGGGATTGGGAGGGACTGAAAGAAGGTAGGAGGCACTTATGAGAAGGGGCAGGCTAATGAAAGAAATATGCAGGAAAGGGAAGCAGGACAAAATTTTCTGGTTTTACCTGCTGACTTATCTGATCGTGCTGTTCGTTCCCATGATCATTACCTGTGTATACTATATCAATATGTTGGCTACGATCGCGGAGGATGACAGGAGGGAAAAAGAAACAGAGCTTTCCCATGCGGCTGTATTGGTTGACAATACACTGAACGAGTTGGAGCGGCTGGGAGATACCATCGCAACGAATGCCTACGTGAATGATTTTAGAAACAGAAGCACCGTATTTGACTATCCCAACAGCTACCGGGTGTATGAGCTGTGCGCCTCCCTGCCGGAGCTGTATCAGATGGGGCAGGCTGTTTTTGGTTTTTTTATTTTCTTTGATCAGAGCGAGACTGTTATCAGTAAATCCGCTGCTTATACGTATGAAGAATTCTATGATTTATATATGGAGGAGGAAGGCTATTCAAATTATGAGGCGTGGTATACTCATATGAAGGAGGATGAGCCTTCCTATGGGCTTTCGTCCATCGGCACATATATTTACAAACGAAATGGGACGGAGACGGAAAAGAAGCTTTTCTATTATGAGAGACCGCTGATCTCCGCGGGAGAACCGGATCACAGCCGGATCCGCATCTATATGGAGGAGGAGTCGATCGAGGAGATCCTGCCGGTGGCAATGGAAGGAAGCGTGCAGCTTATTACCAACCTGACAGGGAAGCCTCTGTACTTTGGCGCAGATGAGGCTGAAGGAGCGTGGAGCGAAGAAAAGGCCGGGGAGCTGACGCGGCTTTTATGGGAGAACAGAGTTGATGAAAAGAGCAAAATTCGATTTTGTGGAGAGTCCTATGAGGTGATCCGGTATATCTCCGGCCGTTCCAATCTGATGTACTATATGCTGCTTCCTCAGAATGTGATCAATGGCCGGATGCTCTCCAGTCTGCTGATTTTAAGTGTTTTTCTCTTGATCGGCAGTGCGGTTGGAGTGGCCTTGAGCTATCATATGTCGATGCTGAGCGCCACTCCAATCAACGACATTCTGCACAGCATATCCAGAACGACAGAATGCTCCGGCGGTCATCTGACCGTTTCCTCAAACCTAAAGACAACCTTCAGCTATCTGGTGGAAACCAATACCAGGCTTTCGCAGGCCATAGAAAGCCAGATGCCGTATCTGAGAAATTCCTTCCTAAACCGCCTTATCTACGGCAGCCAGGGAATGGAGGAGGTGCGGAGGATCGCGGACAATGTGGGTATTTCCTGGAAAAACAGGATTTTTGGCGTTATCATTTTCCAGTTCCATCTGCCCTGGGACAGTGTGAGGGAGGAGGACGCAAAGCTGATGAACACCTGCATTTTTTCTTTGATGGAGGTCATAGGAGAAATCCTGCCGGGAAGCCTGTATACGAACATGGGAGAGGAACAGGTGGTGCTGGTGCTTTCTTTGCTTGAAGAAAAAAGGGAATGCTTTCAGGCTGAGGCAGAAGCATATGTTGTAAGGATCAAGGACAGGATGTCGGCTAATATTTCGGCCAAGCTTTTTGCCTATGGAGGCAGTGTGGCAGATGAATTGGGAGGGGTGGCTGAGTCCTATCAGAACGCGGCCTGCATGATCTGGGATGAGAATGACCAGATGGAAAATACGGTTATCTGGTACAGGGGAGCTTCGGGTGGCGGACCGAAGTATCCGCCACAGGATTTGAGTGTGAAGCTGGAGCATTTTGTGACAGCAGGAGACAAGCAGGGGCTGCATGATGCGCTGGAGGAGGTGATCCGCAAATACATCATTGAAAACAATGTTCCGGTGTATCTGCAGCACATGCTCCTGAACGAGCTGCAGGCGGTGCTCTTTCGGATCATCGGACGCATGGGAATGAAGGAGGAGGATTACCGCAGGTACTACACGCGGCTGGAGGAAAACTACAGTATGCCGTTGATCCAGCAGATTACGGTTACACTAAATCTGTATATGCAGATTTGCGAGTACGCGGACGAACAGAAGAAGCAGGGAGCGGAACAGATGCTGGCTTCATCAGTGTTTACCGCTTATATAGAGACCAATTTCGGTGATCCGAATCTGTCCTTGAGTTCGGTGGCGGCACAGTTCAAGATCAGCGAAGGCCATTTATCCAAGATGTTCAAGCTGAAATATGGAATGCGGTTTTCGGCTTATGTGGAAGAGGTGCGGATGGATAAGGCCAAGGATTTTTTAAAGAACACCTCTCTGAATGTTGGAGAGATATCGGAGCTTGTAGGATACCTTTCTACGAATACATTCTGTAGGGCATTTAAAAGAGTGACGGGGCTGACCCCTTCCGATTATAGAAAAAAGTAGCAGAGAAAGCCTGATTTTTCGGGCTTTCTCTGTTTTTGCACATAGCGTTTTCGGTAATTGTAGATGGACGGGTACGGGGAAAATATGCTAGATTGGGCTCACCGAAACAGGTGAGAGAGGAGGTAAATAAAAACTGTGAAAGGGAAAAAAAGGACAAAGAAAACCGGAAGAGGAACGCTGTCTCATTATGTGAAGGCACACTGGCAGTTATACGCCATGATTGTTCCACCTGTGATTATGCTGTTGGTCTTTTCCTATGCGCCCATGTATGGGCTGCTGATGGCATTCAAGAATTACAGGGTGATTGATGGGGTCTGGGGAAGCCCATGGGCAGCGAATTTCGGTTTGGATAACTTTATCCGCTTCTTTGAGAACTACAACTTTTTGGAGAGTCTGAGAAACACGCTGGTGATTTCTCTGTACACGCTGGTGATCAACACGCCCTGTTCAATTATTCTGGCGTTGTCTCTGAACTATGCGAAGAATGTGAAGTTTAAGAAATTCGTGCAGATGGTGACCTATTCTCCCTATTTTATATCTACCATCGTGTTTGTGGGTATCCTGAATTCCATTTTTGATGTCCGCGTGGGAGCTATTGGAAGCTTTGTGTATAATCATTTCGGACTCAATATCCTGGGTACGCCAGAGCTGTTCTCCTCCGTATACGTATGGAGCGGTGTATGGCAGACGGTAGGCTATGGCGCTATCATCTACATTGCAGCTCTTGCCGGAGTAGATATGGAGCAGCATGAAGCGGCGATTATTGATGGAGCCACTTTGCTTCAGCGGATCCGCTACGTAGATCTCCCGGCAATCATGCCTACTGCGGTGATCATGCTGATCCTGGAGACGGGGAGGATTCTGAACATGGGATATGAAAAGATCCTTGCCATGCAGAACCAGAACAACCTGTCCATGTCGGAAGTCATTCCCACTTACGCATACAAGGTGTCGCTGGTGTCAAGCTTCCCGGATTATTCCTATGCGACAGCGATCGGTCTTTTCCAGTCGGTGGTAGGATTGATCATGATCCTTTTGTCCAACGCGGTTGCGAAGAAAATGACCGGAGATGGATTCATCTAAGGAGAAAGGGGACGAAATGAAAAAGAAGAAAATTTCACAGGACAAGGTGGTTTATTTGGTCAATTATATGCTGTTGGCTCTACTGACCATCGCTGTATTATATCCGCTGATCTATATCATAAGCTGTTCCTTCAGCTCCGGTGATGCGCTGATGGCGGGCCGTGTAAAGTTCCTGCCGGTGGAGCCTACGCTGCTCAGCTACAAGACGGTGTTTGAATATGAAAGCATATGGACCGGATACGCCAATTCTATTCTTTATACTGTGGTCGGAACAGTGATCAGCATTGTGCTGACGATCTTTGCGGCTTACCCGCTTTCACGGGATGATTTCCGGGGCGGAAATGTACTGATGAAGCTGTTTTTGTTTACCATGCTGTTCAGCGGCGGGCTGGTTCCTACGTATCTGCTGGTGCGCAATCTCGGCCTTATTGATACCATGTGGGCGGTGGTGCTTCCTACGGCGGTCAATGCCTATAATATGATCGTGGCTAGAACATTTTTTAGGCAGACGATCCCTAAGGATCTGCAGGAGGCGGCGGAGCTGGACGGCTGCTCCGATTTTAAGTTCTTTACCAGGATTGTGGTGCCGCTGTCTACGCCTATCATCGCTGTCCTGAGCCTCTGGGTAGCAATCGCATTGTGGAACGGATATTTTAATCCGCTGATCTATATTAACTCGGAGGATAAGTACCCGCTGCAGCTCATCTTAAGAAGGATCCTTCTGATGGCTCAGGTGGATTTTGGAAATTCCGCTGTGGATCCGAGAGTGGTGATGGAGAACCAGTACTTAAGCCAAATGCTCCGGTACGGTACGATCATTATCAGCAGCCTTCCTTTGATGCTTATTTATCCTTTTGTGCAGAAGTACTTTGTGAAGGGCGTTATGATCGGTGCGGTTAAAGGCTGATACTGTTATAAAACCGGGCATTGCCCGTGGATTTATAAATCTATCTCAAAAAGGAGGAAAAAAAGTGAAAAAGAAAACATTATTCAGAAAGAGGCTGCTTCCCGCCGTTATGGCGGCAGTCATGGGCGCTTCTCTTCTGGCAGGCTGCGGCGGAAGTGCATCCACCGACACGGCCTCGACTGGTGGAAATGCTGCGGCTGCTGATGATGGTGCGGCTGCATCAGAGAGCGGCGATCCGTTTGCGTTTGAGTCCGTGAGCGATGTGACATTCCCTCTGAAGGAGAAGCTGACGTTGGATGTATTCGTATATGCCTCCCTGACAGGCGGCGGAACCTATCAGGACAACTATGTGACGGACTGGATTGAGGAAAAGACAAACATCCATCTGAACTTTGTCTATGATGTGGACGGTGACGATGCGAAGACCAAGCTGAATCTGGTCATGACGGATCCCAATAATCTGCCGGATCTGTTCCTGGCGACCGGCTGGACCAAGACGGAGCTGCAGAATTATGGGCAGCAGGGCTTGATCATTCCTCTGAACGATATGCTGGCGGACGCACCTAACTGGAATGCAATGAATGAGGAGAGCCCTTTGAGAAAGGCCGACCTGACAATGCCTGATGGCAATATCTATACCTATGGCGATAATAATGAATGCTTCCACTGCCGTTACCAGAACAGAATGTATATCTATATGCCGTGGGTGGAGAAGCTGAACGACGGAAAGATCCCGGAGACCACAGAGGAGCTGTATGAGTTTTTGAAGAAGGTAAAAACCGAGGATCCCAACGGAAACGGAATTGCGGATGAGATTCCCATGACCGGATATATCGGCGGCTGGGCATCCGATCCCACCGTATGGATGATCAATTCCTTCGTACAATGCAACAATCCTCTGAGCAACACGAACCCTACCGTTGCGGCAGGCCTTGTGGTGAACGAGGAGGGAAAGATCGAATACTCTGTAATGAAGGACGAGTACAGAGATGCGCTCAGCTATATCAACAAGCTGTATGAGGAGGGCCTGCTGGATCCTCAAACCTTTACCCAGGATGCGACCCAGTTTACGGCCACATTGAAGAACGAGACGCCTCTGGTAGCGGTTTATCCGGCCGGAGGACCGCAGGTGGACGATGAGTTCTGGGCAAACCAGCCCGGAGTATGGCAGGACTGGGAGGTATTCAGCCCGGTGGAGGGTTCTGGCGGTGTGAGACTGGCCGCAATGAACCTGGACAACTATTTCGGCATGGGAATCGGCAGCATTTCCGCAACCTGTGAATATCCGGAGATTGTAGTTGCTCTGTTAGACTTCCTGGCGAGTGAAGAGGCAAATTACGTGCAGTCCTGGGGACCGGAGGGCCTTGGATGGCAGTATACCAGTGAGGGAACCTCCCTGGCAGGCGGTACGCCTGTTGTTGAAAAGCTCATCATTCCAGAAGACTATGACTGGCTTGGGAACGGATATGAGAAGGATTATTCCGGCGAGGACGGAAAGCATTACCGCTGGGCATCTGACGCTTCTGTAAGAAACAGTACCGCAAGAGCCCGCGGCGAGGTGAGAGTGACAGAACCGGCAGAATACGATGGTGAGTATAATCTGCAGAAGTGGGCAGAACAGTATGAGGAGTTTTCCCCTGCGCTGGAATCCGTGGTTCCCAACCTGACGTTTGAGGGAACCGATGCACAGTTTATTTCTGAGGCAACTCTGTCCATCGGCGGTTATGTCAACCAGGCGCTGGTTCAGTTCGTGACAGGAGACATGGATATCGAGACTCAGTGGGAGGAATATATTTCCACACTGGAGAGCATGGGTGTGCAGCAATATATTGACACCTATCAGAAGTACTATGACGCATATAAGCAGAATGCGCAATAAGGAAGATCAAAGACAGGAACGCTAAAACAGAATAAGATAAGATTATTTTTAGATGAGGGTGTCCTCTTGGACATCCTCATTTAAAAAATATGGAATGCAGGTTCCAATCTGATCGTTCTATAGGAAAGTGTGCCATAGCTTTTGAATGAAATATAGAAAGAAAAAGAGAGAGAAAAATGGACAAAATTTTGTACGGAGCGGCTTATTACGACGAATATATGCCCTATGACAGACTGGATACGGATATTGCCATGATGAAAAAGGCGGGGATCAATGTGATCCGTATCGCGGAATCCACCTGGAGCAGTGAGGAACCGGAGGATGGGGTATTTGATTTTTCTCACGTGACGAGAGTTCTGGACGCCTGTGAGGAGGCAGGGATCTCCGTGATCGTGGGAACACCCACCTATGCGATTCCGGCCTGGATGGCGAAGGCCTATCCGGAGGTAATGGTGACAGATAAAAGTGGGAGACGGCCTTACGGCGCAAGACAGATCATGGATATCACCCATCCGGCCTATCGTTTTTATGCGGAACGTATTATAAGGAAGCTGATGGAGGCTGTACAGGGTTATGCCTGCGTTATCGGCTTTCAGCTTGATAATGAGACCAAGCATTATGGTACCTGCAGTGAAAACGTGCAGCAGATGTTTGTACGCCATATGAGAAAGCGATATAATGGTGACCTGGAGAGGCTGAATCGGGATTTCGGTTTGAATTACTGGAGCAACAGGATTAATTCCTGGGAGGAATTTCCAAGCGCTGTAGGTACCATCAACGGAAGCCTTGGCTGTGCCTTTGAAGCGTTTCAACGGCAGCAGGTGACGGATTTCCTGCTGCGCCAGTCCGAGATCGTACGGGAATACTGCCGTCCGGATCAGTTTATCACTCATAATTTTGATTTTTCCTGGAAAAACCATTCCTTCGGTGTTCAGTCGGAGGTAGATCATTATCAGGCGGCGCAGGCACTTACTATTGCGGGATGCGATATTTATCACCCTTCTCAGGATAAGCTGACGGGAAAGGAAATAGCCTTCTGTGGAAGTCTGACCCGTTCTCTAAAAAAGGACAATTATCTGGTGATTGAGACGGAGGCTCAGGGATTTGCGGAGTGGACACCTTACGAGGGACAGCTGCGCCTTCAGGCCTTCAGCCATCTGGCTTACGGTGCTGACAGCGTGATGTACTGGCACTGGCATTCAATCCATAATGCCTGTGAGACCTATTGGAAGGGGATTTTAAGCCATGATTTTGCGGAGAATGCGGTTTATCGGGAAGCATGCCATATTGGTGCGGAGTTTTCCCGTCTGAGCCCGTATCTGCTGCATCAGAAGAAGACGAATAAGGCGGCCATTCTGGTGAGCAATCCTTCCCTCACTGCATTGAAGTGGTTTCCCTTCCCGGCAGGAGCGGAGGGCGGTCTGAGTTATAATGATGTGGTACGCTGGATCTTCGACGCTCTTTATGAAAGCAATATCGGCTGCGATTTTGTCAGTCCTGAGGAGACGGATCTGGCTCGCTATGACGTGCTGTTTGTGCCTGCGCTCTACAGCGCTACGGAAGAATGTTTAATGCGGATCCGGGATTTTGCGGCACAGGGAGGCACAGTAGTTGCCACCTTCAAGAGTGCTTTCACCAATGAAAATGTGAAGGTGTGGCCGGATGAGCAGCCTCATTTGCTGAAGGATTGCTTCGGCGTGCTGTATCATGAATTTACGGCTCCTGCGGATGTGTTCCTGAAAGAAGCGGGAGGCGGATACGAAGGAGAAGCTTCAAATGTGGAGAGCGGGTACAGGGCTGGAAAACCTGATGGCGGCTTGTCGGGCGGCAGTTTTTATAACCTGTCAAGAGAGGACAGACAAGCACATTTGTTTATGGAGTTCCTGGAACCACAGGACGCACAGGTGATAGCCTATTATGATCATTATGCCTGGGGAAAATATGCAGCCATCACCAGAAACGATTACGGAAAGGGAACCTGTATTTATCTGGGCTGTATGACTTCATCCGCCTATCTGAAAGCGTTGATCGGATCACTGTGGCAGGAGAAGGGACTCTCCGACTGGAAGCAGGAGTATGCTTTTCCTCTTGTTATTACGGAGGGAACGAATCAGAACGGAAAGCACCTCACCTGGTATCTGAACTATTCTAAAGAGCCGCAGTGCTGCATCTGTCCACAGGGTGGAACGGAACTGCTTTCCGGAGAAACGTATGTACCGGGACAGGAATTTACGATCGGGGGATGGGATCTGAGGATCGTGGAAGGGTAAAAGGTGTGTCGTGTTTCAGCTTAGAAGGGAGAGAAGATGGATACACAGAAACATTTTGTGAGGCAGGAAGCGGCAGCCCGCTGGCTGGACGCGCTGCCGATGGGAAACGGATTTCTGGGTGCGATGGTCTACGGACAGACCACAAAGGACAGGATTCAGCTGAATGAGGATTCTCTGTGGCACGGGAAGTTCCGGGACAGGATCAATCCACAGGCAAAGGAGTATCTGCCGAAGGTACAGCAGCTGATCCTGGACAGAAAGTTTGAAGAAGCGGAAGAATTGATGTTTTCCCATATGGTTTCCACGCCCACCAATATGAGAAATTTTTCCACCATGGGGGAGCTGGATCTGGCGCTGAACTGTAAGCTGCCGTTCCAGATGGGCTGGCTGCCGGAGTCCGATGGAGAAAATTATGTGTCAGATCTGAATTTGGAGGAGGGTATCCTGCGGATCACTCATGAGGATAAAGGGGGGCATTATGAAAGGGAGATGTTCGTAAGCAACCCTGACAGAGTACTTTGCATCCGCTTAAAGAGCGATACGGAGAAATCAATCCGCCTGGATATGGTATTAAACCGGGTTCCCTTTACAGATCAGAAGCTGCCAGACGACAGAAGGCCCGGTAAATTTGTGAGCGCCGGAGTCTGGCCGGTTTCCAGATGTGAGCGGATCTATACCGAGGAGGGAAATCGTCTTTTCATGGAGGGGGATGAAAACGGGACACGTTTTGCAACTGCTCTCACCGTCATAACGGACGGCAGGATCGAGGACTGTTATGCCAAGCTGGTGGCGCATGAGGCAAAAGAGGTTGTGATTTTCCTTGCGGCCTGTACGGATAACAGGGAACAGGATTTCCTTCAGAATGTGAAGAACACCCTTTCCATGGCGCAGAAGAAGGGATATGATAGGATCAGGAAGGATCATATCGCGGACTTTTCTTCTTATATGAAGAAATGTACCCTTTCCATTGAGGAGGATGAAAAAGCAAGCCTGTATTTTGATTATGCAAGATATATGATGGTATCTGCGGGAAGGGAAGGCTCCACCGCGATGAATCTGCAGGGAATATGGAATCAGGAATTCCATCCCAGCTGGGAAAGCAAGTATACCACCAATATCAATCTGCAGATGAATTACTGGCCTGCGGAACTGTGTAATCTTTCTGCCCTGCATGAGCCGCTTTTTGACCTGATCCATGTGATCCGGGACAGAGGAAAGGACGCAGCGGAGCGGATGTATGGCTGCAGGGGCGCGGTGTGCCATCACAATACGGATCTTTACGGAGACTGCGGCACACAGGATATGTATGCGGCGGCGGCCTTTTGGCAGATGGGCGGCGCATGGCTGGCGCTGCATCTCTGGGAGCATTACCGTTATACGCTGGATGAGGATTTTCTGCGCAGGGAATATCCGGTGATGGAGGATTTCGCCCTGTTCTTCGTAGATTTCCTGATCGAGGATAAGGAAGGCTACCTTGTGACCTGTCCCTCCGTATCCCCGGAAAACAGGTTCGTCCTGGAGGATGGCTCCGATACTCCGATCTGCGCGGGACCGACGATGGACAATCAGATCATCCGCGCGCTGATGAAGGCATGTCTGGAAGCGGCGAAGATTCTGGGGATCGAAAGCCCTTACCAGGCGGATTTTGAGCGGATCATTCAGAGGCTTCGACCCAATCAGACGGATTCCATCGGCAGGCTGAAGGAATGGGCTCTTGAGGAAAAGGAGCTGACGCCGGATATGGTACATACCTCTCATTTGTGGGCAGTCTATCCGGGGGATGAGATTTCCTGGGATAAGGATCCGGAAATTTATGAGGCGGCTAAAAAGTCGCTTTATTCCAGGATCGAACATGGAGCGAAGGCCACCGGCTGGGGTGGCGCATGGCATATTGCGTTTTTCGCCAGATTCCTGAACGGAGAGGGAGCGGGAGAGGCCATCGGCAAAATGCTGGAAACGAGTTTGACGGAAAGCCTGCTGAACGCGCGGCATGTGTTCCAGATCGACGGGAACCTGGGCCTGCTTTCCGGAATGGCAGAATGTCTGTTGCAGAGCCATTCCGGCATCCATTTCCTGCCTGCCCTTCCGCCTGCGTGGAAGAACGGTAGGGTGAAGGGGCTTCGCGCAAGGGGCGCTGTGGAGGCGGATCTGGAATGGAAGGATGGAAGGATGCGCCGGGCGGCGGTGCGTGCGGACAAGAGCGGAAGGGCTGTGTTTGTGGGAAATGCGCCCGAGAGCATTCTCTGTCAGGGAAAAGCGGTGGACTATACGACGGCGGAGCATGGCTATGCGGTGATGCTGGAGGCAGGTAAGGAATACGAATTCATATTCTAAAGCAGTGGGAGGATCGAATGGAGAGCAGAAAACTGATCAATCAGGACTGGAAGTTTATGCACGGGGATTATCCGGAGGCCAGGGAGGCCGGATTTGACGACAGCGAGTGGTACGACATTGGAATACCCCACTCCTTCGGTATCCCATATTTTATGGAAAAGCAGTTTTATATCGGCTATGGCTGCTACCGCAGATGGCTGCAGGTGAATGAAGACTGTACGGATAAAAAGCTGTATCTGGAATTTCAGGGAAGCTTTCAGGAGACGGAGGTTTACGTAAACGGAAAGCCTGCGGGCAGTCATAAGGGAGGCTATACGGCGTTTTTGATCGATATTACGCCCTTTGTGCAGCCGGGCAGGAACCTGATCTTCGTGAGGGTGAACAACCTGTGGAATGCGAGGATCGCTCCAAGAGCCGGTGAGCATGTATTCAACGGCGGTATTTATCGGGATGTGAGCCTCCTGCTGAAGGACGACGTGCATGTGGCCTGGTACGGTACCCGGGTGACGACGCCGGAGGTATCGAAGGAGAGGGCACGGGTGGTTGTGGAGACTGAGGTGGAAAATACCGGCTGCGGGAAGGCGGAGGGAATTCTGGAATCCATCCTGCTGTTTGAGGGAAAAGAGGTGGGAAGGATGCAGAGCTCCTTTGCCGCAGCAGTTGGGGAAACCGCCAGGCTGGAGCAGGAAGCTGAGTTGGAAAGCCCCAGACTGTGGCATCCCGATACACCCCAGTTGTATACGCTGGTAAGCAGAGTATATCGGGACGGGAAAGCTGTGGATGAAGCGGAGACGGGATTTGGAATCCGGTGGTTTGCGTTTACGGCGGATCGTGGATTTTTTCTGAACGGAGAGCATTATGAGATCCACGGCGCGAACGTGCATCAGGATCAGGCGGGCTGGGCGGACGCAGTGACCCACACGGCGATTGCAAGGGATATTGCTATGGTGAAGGAGTGCGGGATGAACTTTATCCGCGGCTCCCACTATCCCCACCATCCGTATTTTGCAGAGGAATGCGACAGACAGGGGATTCTGTTCTGGTCGGAGAACTGCTTCTGGGGGACGGGCGGCGTAAAGGAGGAGGGCTACTGGACGGCCAGCGGCTATCCGGTGAAGGAAGAGGACGAGAAGGAATTTGAGGAAAATTGCCTGCAGACGCTTGCAGAGATGATCCGGGTCAACAGAAACCATCCCAGTATCATCGTATGGAGCATGTGCAACGAACCCTTTTTCTCCGATCTGGAGGTGCTTCCCAAAGCACGGACGTTGGTGAGAAAGCTGGTGGAATACAGCCACAGGCTGGACGATTCCCGGCCGGCAGCGGTGGGCGGCGCGCAGCGTGGCGGTTTTGACGATCTGGGGGATATTGCGGGCTATAACGGAGACGGCGCTTCTATCTTCCGGAATCCGGGCTTCCCGAATTTCGTGTCGGAATACGGAAGCAGCGTAGAGGATCGTCCGGGAGAATTTGCCCACCGTTACAGGGACGGCGTGGAGCAGGACTATCCGTGGAGAAGCGGAAAATCTCTCTGGTGTGCCTTCCACCATGGCAGTATCCTGGGGAATATGGGGCATATGGGAATGATCGACTACTACCGTCTGCCGTTGAATACTTGGTACTGGTACCGGGAAAATCTGGCCGGAATCCCCCGCCCGGCAGTCCCGCGGGAAGGGATTCCGGCCAGGATCCGGCTGACAGCAGACCGTCTGCGCCTGAAATGCGATGGGACAGAGGATGTGAAGATTGTGGCAGAGGTTCTTGACAAGGCAGGGTATCGGATCGACTGTACACCAGAGATCGAGCTTCAGGCGGAAGAAGGGCTGGGAAGATTCCCTACGGGGAAGACGTTTGTGCTTTCCTCTGAAAAAGGGAATCTGATCCAGGGGATCGGAGCCATTACTCTCCGGCCCTTTGGCGGTGGAGAGATCGTGGTAAAAGCTGTCTGCGAAGGACTTTCCTGCGATGAACTGCACATTTTTGCGGAGGGAGAGTCAGTTTCGGGAGAGAGAAGAGAGCTGCTGCCGCCCCCCTATGTCTGTGATGAGCCGAAGCGGAAGAGGCTGGATAATATTGCCATTAACAGGCCGGTATTCTGTACCAGCGAGCAGGAAGCGCACCCTGCCCGGAATGTGACCAACGGGGATATGCAGACCTTCTGGAAGCCGGAGCCGGAGGATACGGAGCGGATGGTGCTGGTAGATCTGGAGGGGACGAAGGAGATTCAGAGCGTGGTTATCGTCTTTGCGGAGGTTACGGATGCGGATTATGAGATCCTGCTGACGGATGACAGGAAGACGTTCCGGAGCGTGTATGCTTCGGAGAAAGCCAATATCGACAATTTTGTTACGGTGCATCTGCCTGGTGAAAAGACCCGATATGTCTGTGTACATTTCCCGGAGCGGGCTGTCGGAGTGTATAAGGTGGAAACATTCGCCTGAAGGAAAAGTGGAGAATGTGAAAGGAAGAAAATCCAGATCCCATTGCTTCAGAAAACAGAGAGCAGAAGCAAAGGACAGGATCGGACAAGGAGGTGCCGGCTGTGATGAGGGAAAGCTTTTCTATGCTGCTGTTGTGTGCCTGTCTGCTTATGACAGGATGCAGCACAGAGAAGGGCGCGGAGACGGAGAGCGCAGAAGAAGCGGAGCTTATGGAAGAAACGGATCATTTGGAAGAAGCAGAAACTCTCACCGTCTATTTTTTTCATGATACAGCCTGCGGGACGTGTGACGGGACAGAGGAATTCCGGAGGATCGTTTCAGAGCAGCTTTATCCATATGAAGAAGCGCGTCCATATCGTCTGGATGTGAAGAACGTGTTTAAGAGCGAGGAGCGCAGCCGGGCGGAGGAAATTTTGACAGAACAGGGGATTGCGCTCCAGGAGGTCTCCTTTCCTATGATGTTGATAAATGGGAGGGTATATGAGGGGATCGATGAGATCGCGGCGAATATTCAGAAAGAATATTTTGCGTCCATGGTTTCTGAGGCAATCTATTTTTACCGGGAGGATTGTCAGGAATGCATAGATTTGTCCCCTTTTATAGAAGGTTTGCCGGAGACAGTGAGGGTAGGGAACGTTTCTTTGTCCGTAGAGCTGCGACGGTATAACTCAAGGGAAGGGGACAATGGGGATAGGATCCGAGAGCTGTTCGAGACTCATCAGGTGCCGGAGGAGGATCAGATGGTTCCGATTGTCTTTGTGGGCAGTCGTTATCTTGCAGGGGCGGAGGAGATCAAAGAGAAGCTGATACCATATCTGGAGGCCGGATACGGATTGAAGCCATTGGATAAATAGCAGAAGGATCTGATCATAGATAACGAAAGTAAAACAGGCGGCGGGATTTCCTTATATTGGGAACCTGCCGCTGTTTTTTGACTTAAAACTCCTTTTTTGATATGATGAAAAAAGTTAATATTGTTGCGGCGGGGGGCAAGAGGAATGAAGGATTTATTAAAAGAGGAAAAATACGCTTATGTCAATCCGCAGGACAAGGAATTTATCGTGGCCTTTGACGCTGAAATGACCAGGCTGGGCTATACCTGCGGCCATACGATCGGGGACGGATACTGCTGGGGGCGCAATATGATCGTCTACACCAGGGCAGGCGTGAAGAGCAAAAAATCCTATGCCAGGATCTATATGCGGGAGGATGGCCTGATCCTGCGCATGTATTTCAGCAATGTGGACAAACAGAGGCAGGCTGTAGAACAGGCGCCGGACTATATTCAGCAGGCATTTACAGGGGATTACGGTGCCTGCAGGCACTGCCATAATAGGAAGGAGGACGGTTCGTGCAGCCACCGGAAAAGCTATACCCTTCATGGAAAAGCGTATGAATTCTGCGACGGCTTCGCGTTCTGGTTCTTTTCTCCCGATACTGCGCGGATACCGGAATATATCAGGCTTTTTCTTGCTTTTTACCCTGAAAAGAGGAAAAAGAAGCAGACTTATCTGCAGGGGATGCCGCAGGAGGATGAAAGGGAAGGGGATGGCAGGAATGGATGGAAATAAGGTCAGGGTGGGGGCGTGCATACTTGCAGGTGACATGGACAGCATGGTTCGGTTCTACAGAGATATACTTGGGCTTCAAACCAAATGGGACGGCGGAGATTTCGCAGAACTTGAAACGGCGGGCGGTGAACTGGCTTTCTGGCTGTACAGCAGAAAAGAGTTCGTGAAGGCAATCGGAGAGAGCTATATTCCTCCCAAAGGAATCAATCAGACATTTGAGATCGCTCTCTGGCTGCCCGGTTATGCGGACGTGGATGCGGAATATGAGCGGCTGTCAGGGCTGGGAGTGCGTTTCCCTGCCGGCGGGCCCATCACCTATCCCTTCGGCATCCGTAACTTTTATGTGGCAGACCCGGAAGGGAACCTGCTGGAGATTGGAAGCATGAATGGGATGTAGTGGGCTGCGTCAAACGAATTTGGGGCAAATATACTGTGAAGTGGAGTGTGCAGATGGCGGAAAAGAATTTTCAAACACGCTCCAGGAGGGAAATGATATGCAGGATAAGGGCTTTACAGAAAAGGACTGGAAGCTTTTCAGAAGCAAAATAGCAGGCTGGCAGGAAAATTATATGGCCGGGCTGCTCCGGGAGTACATGGAAATACTCAACGAGGATACGAATCCGTCAGACCGGTTCTGGAAGCTGAACGACAGGCTGAAGGAGGACAGGAAAAAGACCGGTGTGGTGGTGGATATGAGACGGTCACGGATGGAATACGATCTTTTGGAGCTGATCTATGAGGGTGCAATCAGCCTTGAGGATCTGGAGGGGTTCAGTGAGGGTCTGAGGGAGAGGATACGTTTTATGGTGGAGCGGTATTAAGAGGGAGAAGGGGCGGCTGCCGGCATGATCCCTGCTTTTATGGGGCTCCGGATTTCCCGGAGCCCTATTTTGATCTGGAATTTTCATTGACGCTGCCGGAAATCAAAACAGATCGCTGTGAGATCCTGTCCTGATCAATTTCAAAATCAAAGTTTCCTGTACAACTTTGTAAACGAGCAGCCAGTCCGGCTCAATGTGACATTCCCTCATGCCTTTGTAATTTTTGGAATTGGTGAGAGAATGATCCCGATATGAAGCTGGCAAAGGCTGCTCCTTGCATAGCATTGTGATTACTGCTTCTAACTTCTTCGGATTGCAGCCTCTCTTGACCGCAAGTTTATAATCTCGTTTGAACTGACCCGAAAACTCTGGCTTAAGAATTCAACTCTTCCATCAAATCAGCAACGCTGTCAAATGGGCCGTACATATCTTCTTCCTTTTCCGCTGCTTCCATCGCCGCGTAGGTGACCGCATTCGGCTCATCAATCTTAACCTCAAAAGGAAGTCCATGGCATCTGAGTGCCTGTCGATAAAAGATTCCGGTTGCCGTACTCAAATCCAGCCCAAGTGATTGAAAGAGAGCTGCTGCCTGTTCTTTCAGTTCCGGTTCCATTCTTAAGGTCATATTTCCTTTGGCCATACAAAACACCTCTTTTCAATACTTTGTACTATTATCATATTCCATATTTATTTGCATTGCAAGTGCATTGCGGGGTTTTATTTTATCAGCTCCCACGCCAGCGGCGTCCCCCTTCGGATAGGGCAGGCCGCCTTTTTCCCCAGGATTTCCTCATAGTACATGGTATGCAGTCCGTTTCCGGGGCGGATAGAGCGCACATTTTCCGGGGTCAGGGCTTCCCCCTGGGCAATGTCCTTCACCGCGAAAAGGGAGCGGGAGCCTTCATGCTCCACCTTCTGCACCGGTGTGAGGAAATATTCACTGCTTCCCAGCGCCTTTTCCAGGGCGCGGATATTACGCACCATTTCTGCGAATTCTTCCGGTTCCATGGAAAAGGAGCCGTCAGGGCCGCCGTCGCTGCGGCGCAGGGTGAGATGCTTTTCCACCATTCTGGCGCCCAGGGCAACCGCGCCTGTGGCCACCGCATGTCCCATGGTGTGGTCGGACAGGCCGGTGAGGCAGCCGAAGGTGCGCCCCAGGGTGGGCATCATATTCAGATTGATGTCCTCATAGGGGGTTGGGTAGGCCGATACGCATTTCAGCAGGATCACATCCTCGTTCCCTTCCTCCCGGCAGACTGCAAAAGCACGCTCAATGTCGGACAGGTAAGCCACGCCGGTAGCAAAAATCATGGGCTTGTGGAGCCGGGCGATCTTACGGATCAGAGGGATATCGTTGATCTCATAGGAGGCCAGCTTGTAGGCAGGCATATCCATGGACTCCATGAAATCCACAGCCGAGAAGTCGAAGGGAGAGGAGAAGCAGATCAGCCCCAGCCTTTTCGCTTCCTCCATCAGCCTGGGCTGCCATTCCCAGGGGGTGTAAGCCTCCTGGTAGAGCTTGTGCAGGGTGGTTCCGTCCCAGATGGTTCCCTGGGTGATCTGAAAACAGGGATCGTCGCTGTCCACAGTGATGGTGTCCGCCGTATAGGTCTGCAGCTTTATTGCGTCAGCCCCGGCCTCCTTGGCGGCGTGGAGGATCTCAAGTGCCCGGTGGTAGTCCTGATTATGGTTGGCGGACATTTCCGCCACGATAAAGACGGGTTCATCCTCCCCGATCCGGCGGGAGCCGATGGAAAAGCTTTTATTCATGGGAAATTTCTCCTTCCACATAATTTTTCTGCAGGAATTCCTCCACATCCCAGGGGGCTCTGGCCCGGAACAGCCGTCCGTCCCGGTGCGTCACGTACACGGCGGGAAGGTAGTGGATGAAAAGCGGGTTCAGGCACATGGTATAGCCCCCGGCGGTGTCGTAGATGACCCGGTCGCCCGGCTTCATGGCAGGGCCGTCCTTGATGGGAAAAAGGCGGTCGTACTCCATGCAGGTAAAGCCGGTGACCCACTGGCTGGGCAGGACGGGGCGCAGGGCGGGATCGTCCGAGTAGGCCATGTGGTGGGGATAGGCGTGCCGGGTTACCAGGGGATTTAGATTGGTGCGGCTTCCGTCCGTCACCAGATAAACCTGGCCGCGGATTTCCTTCACGTCCAGCACACTGGTCACAAAGGTGATGCCTCTGGAGATCAGGCTCACGCCCGGCTCTGCGATAAGAAGCGTTTCTTTCGGATCGAACCCGGCGCGCAGCTCCCTGCAGATGGCGGAAAAATAGTCCGGATAGCCGGGCCTGTCATCCCGCCCGCCGAAGTAGCCGCCGCCCATGTCCACATAGGACAGGTGCAGATCGTATTCGGATGCGATCCGCACCGCCATACGGGCCAGCGCGGCGTACACCTCCGGCGTGCGGGACTGGGTGGAGGAGTGCAGGTGCAGCCCGGCAAGCGCTGCTCCGGGGATGGCCTGTATCCGGCGGATCACCTCTCCCAGCCGTCCGTTTTCGTAACAGTAGCCGAAGCGGCCGCCCTCCTCCTCCACCAGAACCTCATGGGGACAGAGCGCGGCAATGTCACAGTTAACCCGTACTCCCACATGGAAAGTCCGGCCGGGATAAGCCGCCGTCAGCTCCTCCAGCCACTGGGGCTCCTGGGAGGAATCCATGTTCACAAAGCCTCCCTCCAGAAGGATGCGGGTGAAGATCTCTTTGTCCTTGATGGGGCCGTTGTAGATCATATGGCAGTCGGGAAAGCCCAGCCTTTTCGCCAGCCGGTATTCCGTGTCGGACACGATCTCCGCGTAAAAGCCCTGCTCCTTCATGTAGGTAAGAAGCCAGGGAAGGGAGTTGGTCTTGACGGAATAGCCTGCCAGTGCATTGCCCCAGTGATCGGCCAGCGCATTTTTTAAAAGCTGTGTGTCATAGTCCAGCCCCTTTTCTTCAATATGAAAATAGGGGGTGGGCAGATCGGTATGGAAATGTGGTATCTGCTGCTGGTTCAAATGTGTCCCTCCTGAATCTGTTGTCTCAGCCTGCTAAATTTCAATTCTGCAATTTCCCAGTCCTCCGGCGTGTCGATGTCCTGTACCTCCAGCTCGGAGAGGATCAGCGGAGCCAGATCCTCCACATCCGTGGTGTTTCCCCGCAGAAAAGCGTCTGTGCGGCAGGCGTAGAACTGGCCGCAGTCGTGGTACATTTTTTCCAGATCCTGGGAACGTGCGGTGAGAAATTCCGGATACTTACGCCGGATCAGCCCGTTTTCCAGGATCAGCCCTCTCTGGGGAGGATAGGAAAAAGGAACCACGGGCATCACCGATTCCACGGTATCCAGAAGCTCCATTGCCTGACGGAGCCGCTCTGCCGTCACAAAGGGGGCGGTGGGGTAGATACAGCAGAAACGGTCAAAACGGCGTCCCTGCTGTTCATAAGATGCCAGCACCTCTGCGATTACATCGTCTGTGGAGGCGTAATCCCCGGCGGTATCGGCGGAGCGCAGAAAGGGGATTTTGGCCCCAAAGGCCTGGGCGGTCCGGGCGATCTCCTCATCGTCGGTGGAAACCATCACCTCATCGAACACGCCGCTTGTAAGAGCCGCACGGATGGAATAGGAAATGATGGGCTGGCCGCAGAAGGGGCGGATATTCTTGCGGGGGATCCGCTTGCTGCCTCCCCTTGCGGTGATGATGGCAAGATTGTTTCCGGTGGTTTGTCTGGTCATATTTTCCTCCTTGCCGGAACTTTGTGGTTCCGGTCCATTCTGCACAGCTCCTGTGCGATGCGTGCCGCCCCGTTTCCGTCTACGCAGGCGTGCATGGCGGCGGAAAGTTCCTGCCGTTTCTGTTTATCCTGTGCAAGCTCTGTCAAAATCCCTGCGATCTTTGTGGGAAGCCTGGGGTCGCTCCTGGCATCCCCGGCCCAGGGAAGGGAGGCGGAACTCTCCATGCCCCGGGCGGAAGCAAGCTGGTTATCTGCCAGGGTATAGCTGACGGTGGGAAGCCCTGCGGCGCACAGCTCGTACAGGGTGGTTCCGGCTGCGGAGACGGCCAGGTCGCATTCTGCCATCAGGTCGGCCATGCGGGAGACGTTCTCATAAAGCTGTACGTTTGGGTGATCCTGTGCCAGACGTTCCAGCCCGCTCCGATGCCGGTTCATAGGCCCTGCGAGGATGTGGTAGTTCCAGGAGGCCGGATTGCTGCGGAGGGGATTTTTTTCCTGTACCTGCATTCTTTCCCCCTTCAGAAGCTCCCTCATCAGCCGTCCTGCAATGTCCGGATCATCCGTTCCGCCGGTGGACAGGAGCACATTTTCCACCTGATCCCGGATCCGGGGCCGGATTCCCTGAAACTGCCTGCGCAGCGGGGTGTAGCGGTATCCGGCCAGAAGCCGCCCGGCCTTCGTATAGAAGTCCGCGGGTGGGTCAGGGTCATAATTGATCACCAGATCCGCCGGATAATCGAAAGCGCACAGATCGTCCAGATAGGCGGTTTTTACCATGGCCTTCAGGGCGGTGAGATAATCCGGGGTCACAAAATAGGAATCCACGAGAAGGACGTCATAATCTCCCCCCGAAAGCAGCGCGCCAAGTGCTTTCAGCTCCTCCCCCGGCTTCCTGTAATCCGTGTCAAGAACATGGACAGGGTAAAGCCCATTCGGCGCAAAGGAGGCGAAAAGCCCTGCGCTCACCTGATCCGCCAGGGCAAACTCCACCCCTGCGCCACGCTCTGAGAGCGCCTCTGCGATGGACAGGCAGCGCCGCAGGTGGCCGGTGGCAATCTCCGGGTTTCCGTCGGTGCGTATGAGGATGTGTCTGGTGCAGGGGGAGGGATCTTTCATGGATGGGGCTCCTTTTTCTTTTTTATGAAAGTAACTGTCTGCCGGTATGCCGGTACGGTACAGCAGCCTCTTACAGGGTTGTTTCCATATTATAATATGTTGCAGAGGTTAATACAAGAGTGACGTCCGTATCATATAAACGTTACTTTTCCGCCGCATGCAGCATACTCTCCTTATAGCGCCCGGGCGTGGTTCCCTTTAACTTTTTGAAAATACGGATAAATGCGTTGCTGTCAACGAAACCGGTCATCTGGGCAATGTCTGTGATTTTCAGATCCGTTTCGGCCAGCAGCTTCAGGGAACTGTCAATCCTGATCTCATAGAGATAATCGATCACACTTTTCTGATACTGCTCCTTAAACTTTTTGGACAGATAGGAAGGAGAGATCCTGAAATGTCCGGCAACGGTATTCAGGTTGATGTTGGCATCAAAATAATTGTTTCTGATAAACCGTTTGATGTCAGTTCCCCATGTGGTCTGAGAGGCTGTTTCCTTCCGGTCTGCCAGCTCCCTCCAGGCATTCTGATAGACGCTGCACAGCTGGGACAGCGTTTTGGGAAGCGACTGCTCAAAAAAGCCTTCAGAGAGAAGCTCCAAAGAATCCAGAGGGGCTCCGTAATGATTCTGACAATAAAGCTGCAGCATAGCGGTGATATGGTAAAAAAAGTAGTAACAGCTTTTGGCATCGGTAAGAGAAAGGCTGTGCTTGGCGAGTTCCTTTGCGATGGAATCAAAATATTCCGTGATCTGCTGCTGGCTGCCGTTAGAGCGTGTTTGAAAATTGCTTTCTGCCAGATGTGCGTCCCAATTTGTGGGAGATTTGCCCCAAATGAGCGCGGCGTAGTGGGCTACGTCAAGTGAATTTGGGGCAAATATGCCGCGAAGTGGGGCGTGCAGATGGCGGGAATGAATTTTCAAACACGCTCTAGTGATCATGTTGATCACATATTCGCTGTTGTTGAGCGGAATGGTTCCGATGGTCTGCTTCTGCGGGATGGTATCATAACGGCAGCATCGGTCAGCTTCAAACAGGCGCTGATACTGCAGGGCTGTGTCGGCCTGCATCCACGCATCGGAAATATGCTCCCACTCACAGACGGAGCTGATACCGGCCCGTATGGAGGTGAGGAAGGAGACGGAGGAAAGCTTCATCAGCTGCTCCAGCGCTTCCACGATCAGACGGCCGGGATCCTCCAACGCTTTAGGAACGTTGATCAGTACAGAGATCCTGCGCTGGCGGAAGCTGAAGCTGCTTGCACTGAAGTGATGGGAGAGAAGCCGATTTTTCCTTTGTTGTACTATGTACTGTACCGTACCGCAGATTAGGGATTGAACGTAACTGCTTTTCTAAATGCAGTACGCGCCTGCGGTCTTCTGTCCGTTCTTCATCTGTTTAAGCAGAATTAAAGGACAACGTGGAATAAAAGTAGTCTCGCTCGGGCAGCCTATGGCCGAGGAGTGTATTGCTGAAACTGCTGCTGATTAATTCTCTCTTACTGCCCCAAATCAATTATATTTGCATCGGAGGGGATATTCTCTATTTCATTTCCATGGGAAGTTAGTATAATTCCTTTTCCCTGTGCAGTTTTGATATTAATAAGGTACCATATTATTTCTCTTTTTTCATCATCTAAAAATGCAAAAGGTTCATCTAGTATATACCATTCACGCTCTATTAACATAAGAATTAATATATAAATATATTTTCTCTCTCCACCAGATAACATACCCCATTGTTTTTTCATAAGTGAAGCTATTTTTCTTTTATCCCATCTATCTTGGAATATATTATCGATAAAATCATTAAATATAGAAAGTGGATTTTTGATTTCAACCATTCTATAGACAAATTTAAGAAAATCTTCACAAGTTAATCGGTCTGAAAAGAATATACTTTGATTAATATATATTATACTCTGATTTCCAGATATAGTTGCA
>CAUWLJ010000019.1:0-47371 GCA_963559585.1 uncultured Eisenbergiella sp.
TTTTCAAACACGCTCTAGCCCAGGCGGGTAGGTCTGATATTGGATTCAAACAGACGGTTGTAGCCCAGCCAGCCGTTTCCGTTGGCATTTTGAAGGGCCTCGGCAAAGGTTTCCAGCTTAGCGTCCGCATTGTCCGCCAGGTTCAGAGCGGCGGCCTCCATGATGGCAGGCTTCTTGGGGGAGCCGAACTCGTACTCTCCGTGATGTGCCAGGATACAGTGCTTCAGTTCCGCCTCCAGCACAGGGGGAAAGCCTGAGATGGTGCGGGCCTTCTGGCCGATCATCTCCGTTCCCATCACGATATGGCCCAGAAGCTGGCCGTCGTCGGTATAGTCATTTTCAGGGAAAAGAGAAAGCTCTCTGGTTTTTCCAATGTCGTGGCAGAGCGCCGCGGCCACCAGCAGGTCTCTTTTCAGAATGGGGTAGGCTGCGCAGAAATATTCACACAGCTTGGCCACGCTCACGGTGTGCTCCAGAAGGCCGCCCACAAAACCGTGGTGCACCGTTTTGGCAGCGGAGGAGGAGCGGAAGGCTTTGATGAAAGCCTCGTCCTCCACAAAAAAGGCTTCCAGAAGCTTCTTTAAATAGGGGTTTTCAGTGCGGCCAATGAAGCCCAGAAGCTCCTTGTACATCTCGTCAATAGGGCGGCGGCTCACAGGCAGATAATCGGCGGGGTTGTACTCCCCCTCCTGGCAGCGGCGGACTCTTTTCACATTGACCTGGAGAGAGTTCTGAAAGCTGTTCACATCTCCGTACACTTCTATGTAGTCCAAAGTATCAAATTCAGCGATTCCTGCGTTGTTGGGATCCCAGATTTTGGCGTCCATTGTACCTGTTTTGTCCTGCAGAATCACATTTTCGTAGGCCTTGCCGTTCTTGGTCACTGCAGACTGTTTATGCTTGCACAGGTAGATGTCAAACATTCTGTCGCCTTCTCTGTAGTCTTTGATATATTTCATGTTTTCCTCCTTGCAGGAGCATTCCCGGCTCCGTCCGCCAGTGCAGCTCTTGTTGTCATATTTTTTTCTATTTTAAAAAGAGCAGAAAATTATTTCAGTGCATCCAGCAGTACATCCACCGTCATTTCCTGGTATTCGCCTCCGCCCTGGCGCATGATGGTGAGCGTCACCTCCGTATCCGGCAAAAGGGTCATCAGCACACGGCTGTAGTCTCCAAAGGAAGCAATCTCCTCCGTGCCGATTTTGACGATCACATCGCCGCTCTGGATTCCTGCGGTCATGGCCGGGGAATCCATCTCGATCTCTGTCACGTATGCGCCTGCGGGTACATCCTGTGCATCCTGGATCTCTCCGGGCACATCCGTGCCGTACACGCCAAGGCTGGCAATGGGCTGGCCATTGGAAAGCTTTTCAATGTTTTTTTTCAGATTGCTGATGCCAAGGGCAGTGATCAGGTTGGGCAGGTCGCTACGGCTGCTCTGCTGAGTGATCACGCCCAGAACCTGACCGCTCATATTGAACAGGAAGCCGCTTGCCATGGTGCTTCCGTATATGTCCGTGGTGAGCAGGCGGTAGTTTCCGTCCTGCATATTCAAAACGGTATCCGTGGATGTGACCATACCGTAGGCCACAGAGCCAGTGCTTCCCATAGGGCTTCCCAGGGCCATCACAGGGGTAGCCAGGAGTCCGCTGTTGCTGGAGCTGGCCAGCTTGGCGGGAGCGATGGCCTCCTGTGTTTCTTCCGTAATGTCCGTCAGGCTCACGCAGATCACCGCCAGGCCGGTGACAGGGTCGGTCTGTTTCAGAACTGCATCCACCTGGATCCCATCGCAGAAGGTAACCTCCATCTTCTCTGCGGCCTCCACCACCTCTCTTTTCGTGAGAATCAGCAGTTCTTTTCCATTGTCCGCTATGATCAGGCCGGAGGTTTCTCCCTCATTTTCATAGGAATTGTTGAACCAGTCTGTGTCGGAGGTAATTCCGGTCACGGTGACCAGAGAGCGGGAGGCATCCTGCATCAGCTGGGAAAGGCTGCTGTACAGCTTCTGATAGTCGGCTACGGTCATATCCACACGCTGTACCACGGTGGAGGGCGCGGGAGGCGCAGTCTCTTCCTCACTCTCTGTTTCCAGCACCATATCCTGGGGAAGCATTTCCTCCGTCAGCGCCTCCTCCTGAAGGCGGACGGGATCGGGCTCCTCCTCCGGGTAAAGCCAGTTCGTAAAAACAGGCTCCAGCACCAGAAAGGTAAGGCAGGCGATCAGACCAAAAACAACGGCCATAGAGGCGGTGAGCACGGTCCGCCTCAGGAGCTTCCGCCTGTTCACCGGGCGCTCCTTTACCCGTTCCTTTATAAAATTAATATCCCGTCCGGGAGAGGCGGAAGCCGTCTCCGGCGCTGCGCCGCTCTGGCTTTCTCTCTCCTCCTGCGGGTCAGACCGCTGTTGATCCGCCATGGTGCCATCTTCCTTCCATTCAGATTTTTAAACACGCCGCAGAGACTCCTTTGCCTTTTCCACACTGCTCCGGTAGGCATCGTCCGCCTGCTCCAGCAGATACCTGGGCTCCAGGAATGCGGCGTCATGCAGTTCCTCCAGAGTCGTCTCCTGCTCCGGTGTGCGCTGAGAGGGCCCCACCACGCGGCTGCTCCACACACACAGACATCCGGTATATTCCACCATCCAGAAAAGGGGTTCCATATTTTTTTCCATATACCGGTTCAGCACAGATGTATCCTCCCCGGCAAGCTCCGCCAGCTTCCCGATATGGGACGGCAGCGGCTCCTCGATCTCTCCATTCGGGAGAATCACACATTCGCAGGGATCCGGATCCTCTCTGTGAGCATTGATATAGTCCATAATTTTCATTGAAAGCCGCCTTTCTGCTCATTGACCGTTGCTGTTCACGGGTCAGGCCAGAGCATGTTTGAAAATTCATTCCTGCCATCTGCGTAAAGCGTGAAACAATAGTAACACAGGAGGGAGTGGGTTTCAACCTGGAAGTGGCTGTTTTGCAGGGGCGTTTACTGCCCGGAGGCCCTTCCGCACAGACGGCGGGCCGCCTGAAGGATTCGACCCTCCGGCGGCCCGCCGTCTGCATCCGCTTTCCTGCCTGTATTCAGTGATTTCCAGGGCAGCCGTGCTTGTCCTCACCGCAGCTGTGGGAACCGCAGTCGTGTCCCTCCCCGTGATGATGACTGCATACCGTGTCAGGATCATAGCTCAGCTCTCCCTTCAGGAAGGCCTGAACTGCCGCGTCCGCATCTCCCTGCACGCCGGGATAGAACTCAATTCCCATGTCAGCCAGAGCCATACGGGCTCCTCCGCCGATCCCGCCGCAGATCAGTACGTCTGCCTTCTGTCCGGTCAAAAATCCCGCCAGCGCGCCGTGGCCGCTTCCCACTGCGCTCACCACTTCCTCTGACACCACTTTTCCATCCGCCGTCTCGTACAGCTTAAAGCTCTCACAGTGCCCGAAATGCTGAAATACCTGTCCGTTTTCATATGTTACCGCAATTCTCATCTTCCTGCCTCCTGTCATAAATGGATCATTTACCCTGCTCTGCCGTATAGGAAAGCAGTCTCTTCTGACTGCCAGTCTACTCCCATTTCCGGCATATGTCAATAATAACAGGAATACGTTTTGCCATTCCAGCAACAGCTCGGTAACAGTTCGTTACTGTTCACGGCAGCCTCAGACGTTCACCGTTTGAGGCGTGAGAACGTGATTCAGGAGTGAGCGGGCGGAGCTCTTACTTTTCAATAATGGGAATGAAATCCCTGTTTTACTCTTTTTCACCCTGCCGTCTGATATCCAGGCCAAATTCGGCCAGCAGCTGATCCAGATAACCGTCCTCCGTCACAGCCCGGTCCAGCTCCTCTCTGCGTCCCTGGGCCAAAAGCTCCCGCACTAATAATCTGAATTCCTCACGGCCTTCTTCTCTTCCCTCTTCCCTGCCTTCTTTTATGCCGTCCTCCCGGCCGAATTCATATTCTGTCTCCCGGAGCTTCCTCTTTTCCTCTTCCTCATCGTACTCGAAAATCGACATTGCCGTTACCTCCGCTCTCTGGCTCAGGAGGAATTCCCGCAGGATTCCCTCCTGGATACATTCTGTTACCGCATGATCCACTGCCTGTGCGGTCCGGCAGGAGCAGCGTTCCTTTACAGGAAATGTAAGGCTGTCTGGATGCAGATCCTTTTTCCTTCCGCCCTCCCGCCAGTTGTACATAAAAAGTTGGATTTGAAGCATGGAGTTCCGAAAAGAAAACAGATACAGCCTGTCCTCTGAGGGGACGCATGGCCGTAAGATGATGTGGCTGGAACGCCGGATTCTTATGAAAACATGCTCAATTACACTTTAGCATGCCATGTGGTATTCCGCAAGTAAATTTTTAAGATTACATATTGTCAATATCTGACCTGTTGTAACGGTTCTTCCCGCGCGCCCACGGAGCAGCAACAGGCTGCTCCACAAAACGCCCCTTCGGGGCTTTCCGCTGCTATGCAGCTCCTTTTGCTCAAGTTACTCGCAATAGCAAGTAACTTGGAGGCGCATCAGAGACGCCAATATTTCACTGGCTATGCCCCCCTGAACATGCTATAATGGGCATTAGAGCGCGTTTGAAAATTTATTCCCGCCATCTGCACGCCCCGCTTCGCGGTATATTTACCCCAGATTCACGGACCGTGCCACTACGCCGCGCTCATTTGGGGCAAATCTCCCACAAGGTGGGACGCACATCTGGCAGAAACCAATTTTCAAACACGCTCTAGCAAAGGAGTACGCCATATGAATGAAAAAGTCTTAAAAACTCTTGAATATACCAAGATCATCAGCCGTCTTACCGACCATGCCACCTCCGACCCGGGCCGTAAGCTCTGCCGGGAGCTGGTTCCCATGACCGGCCTGAACGAGATCCGGGAAGCCCAGAGAGCCACCGGTGACGCGCTCACCCGTCTGTTTCAGAAGGGAAGCATTTCCTTCGGCAGCAACAGGGAGCTTGGCAGGAGCTTAAAATCCCTGGAGATCGGCCACACCCTCTCTGCCCCTGAGCTTCTCCACATCGCTTCCCTTCTGGAGAATGCCGCCAGAGTGAAGAATTATGGGAAAAGGGACCGGGAGGATATGCCGGAGGATTCCTTAACCCCTCTTTTTGACGGCATCCAGCCCATGGCCCAGATCTCCGGCGAGATCTACCGCTGTATCCTTTCCGAGGAGGAGATCAGCGATGACGCCAGCCCCGGCCTGCGGCATGTACGCCGCAGTATGGCGCAGACCACGGATAAGATCCATTCCCAGCTTGCGGGCATGGTGAACGGCTCTCTGCATTCCTATCTGCAGGACGCCCTCATCACCTCCCGGAACGGGCGCTACTGCCTTCCCGTGAAGGCGGAATACCGCAGCCAGGTGCCGGGGATGATCCACGACCAGTCCTCCACGGGCAGCACCCTTTTCATTGAGCCCGCCGCTGTTGTGAACCTGAACAACCAGATGCGGGAGCTGGAGATCAAGGAGCAGGAGGAGATCGAGAAAGTACTTGCCACACTGAGCGCCATGGTTGGGGAGCATACCGGGGACATCGGGGAAAACCAGCGTATCCTCACCCAGCTCGACTTCATTTTTGCCAAGGCGTCCCTGGCCATGGAGATGAACGCCACGGAGCCTGTTTTCAATGAGGAGCATATCCTGAACATCAGAGGGGCCAGGCATCCCCTTCTGGATAAAAAGAAAACCGTGCCCATCAACATCCGGCTGGGCGGCGAATATGACCTGCTCATCATCACCGGTCCCAACACGGGCGGCAAGACCGTTTCCCTGAAAACCACCGGGCTTTTCTGTCTGATGGGACAGGCGGGGCTGCACATCCCGGCCCAGGATCGTTCGGAGCTTTCCATTTTCACGGAGGTTTATGCGGACATCGGAGATGAACAGAGCATCGAGCAGAGCCTGAGCACCTTCTCCTCCCACATGACCAGCATTGTTTCCATCCTGAAGCATGCGGATGCGGACTCCCTCTGCCTGTTCGACGAGCTGGGCGCAGGAACCGATCCCACAGAAGGGGCGGCGCTGGCTATCGCCATCTTAAACCACCTGCACGACCGGGGAATCCGCACCATGGCCACCACCCATTACAGCGAGCTGAAGGTCTACGCCCTTTCCACCTCCTTTGTGGAAAATGCCTGCTGTGAGTTTGACGTGGAATCCCTGCGCCCCACCTACCGCCTGCTCATCGGCATCCCCGGCAAGAGCAACGCCTTCGCCATTTCCAGGCGGCTGGGCCTTTCCGACGAGATTATTGAGGCTGCCAGCGCTCAGATCAGCGCGGACGACAAGAGCTTTGAGGATCTGCTCACCGATCTGGAGCAGAGCCGTGTGACCATTGAAAAGGAACAGCAGGAGATCGCCGCGTACAAGCGTGAGGTGGAAAAGCTGAAAAAGCAGCTGGAGGCCAAGAATGAGCGCATCGACCAGGCGAAGGACAAGATCCTGCGTGAGGCCAATGAAAAGGCCCGGGATATTCTGCAGGAGGCCAAGGATACGGCCGATCAGACCATCCGCGCCTTCCAGAAGGCAGGCCCAAACGCCTCCATGAAGGATCTGGAGAAGCAGCGGGAAAAGCTGCGGGGAAAGATCTCCGAAAAGAACGATAAGCTGGCGCTGAAAAACAAGCAGCCTGCCTCCTCCGGCTTAAAGCCCTCCCAGTTAAAGCTGGGCGAATCCGTGCGCATCCTTTCCATGGGGCTTACGGGAACGGTCAGCTCCATGCCCGACAACAAGGGGAACCTTTTCGTCCAGTGCGGCATCATCCGCACCCAGACCAACATCCGGGATCTGGTGCTGATCCAGGAAAAGGATTCCGCCACCGCCGCCAGGGGAAACCGCACCGGCTCCGGCAAAATCCGCATGTCCAAATCCCTGTCCGTGTCCCCGGAAATCAACCTCCTGGGCAAAACGGTGGACGAGGCCATGTCCCTTCTGGACAAATACCTGGACGACGCCTATCTGGCCCATCTGTCCAGCGTACGCGTGGTGCACGGAAAAGGCACCGGGGCTCTGCGCAGCGCCGTGCACAATCATCTGCGCCGGGTAAAATATGTGAAATCCTATCGCCTGGGCGAATATGGCGAGGGGGATGCAGGCGTGACCATCGTGGAGTTTAAATCCTGAATCACATCCTGCCCGTCCCCTGCCGCACAAAGGAGCCGTGACGGCAGAGGGGGAGCCGCATCCTCAGCTTCCTCCCGCTGCCGCCCATGCTCCGGAATGGAGATTTATTATGGTAAACAAACAGAAAATCCTCATCGTGGACGATGATAACAATATAGCGGAGCTGATCTCCCTTTATCTGACCAAGGAGTGCTTCGACACCATGATCGTAGGGGACGGCGAATCTGCCCTTGCTATGGCAGATACCTTCCGCCCCAACCTGATCCTTCTGGATCTGATGCTTCCCGGCATCGACGGCTACCAGGTGTGCCGTGAAATCCGCAGCAAGTCCAATACGCCCATCATCATGCTTTCCGCCAAGGGCGAGATCTTCGACAAGGTTCTGGGGCTGGAGCTGGGGGCGGACGATTACATGGAGAAGCCTTTCGATTCCAAGGAGCTGGTGGCCCGGGTGAAGGCCGTCCTGCGCCGCTACAAGGCTGCTCCGGCCGCCCCGGAGCCCTCCAAAATCAAATGTGTGGAATACCCGGATCTGGTGGTCAACCAGACCAATTACTCTGTGATGTACATGGGCAGAAACGTGGATATGCCCCCCAAGGAGCTGGAGCTTCTCTACTTCCTGGCCTCCTCCCCCAACCATGTTTTCACCAGAGAACAGCTCCTGGATCAGATCTGGGGCTATGAATACATCGGAGACACCCGCACGGTGGACGTGCACATCAAACGCCTGCGGGAAAAGATCAAGGATCACGAAACCTGGCGGATTGCCACCATCTGGGGCATCGGCTACAAATTTGAGGTGAGGCAATGAGAAAGACCCTCTACCTGAAATTCCTCCTGGCCTATCTGATCTTCGGCTTTTTCGGCTTCGTGGTGGTGGCCACCTTCGGTTCCAGCATGACACAGGAGCATATCAAGCGGGAAAAGGCGGAAACGCTTTACAAGGAGGCCACCCTGATCGCCTCCACCTGCGCCTCCGATCTGTACAACAACGAGGCCTCTCTGGAAGCCGTAAAGGAGCAGATGGATTCACTGGCCGTTTACCTGAATTCCACCATCTGGATCATCAACCCCTCCGGACGCATGATTCTGGATACAGCCACCCCCATGGATCTGGAGCATCCCCGCATGATCCAGGGCTTCAACGCAGCCCAGTCCGTGGGCTCCTACTACACGGTGGGAAATTTTTACGGAAATTTCCAGGAGGAAATGCTCAGCGTTTTTGCCCCCATCACCTCAAATTTCACGGTGCGGGGCTATGTGGTCATCCACACCGCCATGGCCGCCCTGCGTATGAGCGGGGAAAGCATTCTCAGCATCACCTACATCGTCCTGGTCATCCTGTTCCTTCTCTCCCTCATCATCCTGATCTTTTTCACGGAAATGGTTTACCTGCCCCTGCGCAGGATCACGGAAGCCACGGAACAGTACGCCGCCGGGAACATGCAGTATGAATGCCAGGTGGACAGCGAGGATGAGATCGGCTATCTGGCGGCCTCCCTGTCCTACATGGCCAGCGAGATCGCCCGGAGCGAGGACAGCCAGAAAAAATTCATCGCCAACGTCTCCCACGACTTCCGCTCTCCCCTCACCTCCATCCGGGGGTATCTGGAAGCCATGCTGGACGGGACGATCCCCCCGGAGCTGTACGATAAATATCTGAACATCGTCCTGAACGAGACGGAGCGGCTTACCAAGCTCACCAACAGTCTGCTCACCCTGAACAATCTGAACACAAGGGGAATGGCTCTAAACCGGACTGATTTTGACCTGAACGCCATGATCCGCGCCATCGCCGCCTCCTTCGGCGGAAGCTGTCTGCAGAAGAAGATCGCCATTGAGCTGGTGCTCACCGGGGACGAGCTGCACGTGAATGCAGATATGGAAAAAATCCAGCAGGTTCTTTACAACCTCCTGGACAACGCCATCAAATTCTCCCACAGCGACTCCACAATCCGTCTGGAGACCACGGAAAAGCACAGCAAGGTGTTCGTTTCCGTCAAGGACAGCGGCATCGGGATCCCCAAGGACAGCCTGAAGCTGATCTGGGACAGATTCTACAAGACGGATCTGTCCCGCGGCAAGGACAAAAAGGGAACCGGGCTGGGCCTGGCCATCGTGAAGGAGATCATACAGGCCCACAATGAAAATATCAACGTGATCAGCACCGAGGGCGTGGGGACGGAATTTATTTTCAGCCTTCCTCTGGCGGACGAGGAGGAGTAGCCGATACGGCCTCGATCCGCTCAAAAACCAGGGCCGCCTCATTCAGCATAGCAGTGAGAAGGCCGTATTCAAAGGGCGGAATCTCCCGCCTCTCCTCCAGGGCAATCCCCATCACCGCATATACCCTTTCTCCATTCTGAACAGGCAGATAGAGGGCTTTTGCATCCGGAAGCGTCCGGGTACAGGCCCCGGCCGCCCTGCCGTTTCCGGCTGCCCACAGGGCCACCGCCTTTTCCTCCCGGTTGTTCAGTTCCTCCGCACCCATGTGCCCTTCTCCCTGGGCCGCAAAGAATACCGGCCCCTGAAGCCTTCCCTCTCTGTACAGATAAAAAAGCACAGGCAGGTTCATCAGCTTCCTGATCTGGCTGCTCACCTCCCGGATCACCTCTTCGGCGTTCCCTGTCCGGCGCAGTCTGCGGCTGTTATCCAGCAAAAGCTCCGTGCGCCAGGCTTTCTTTGCCAGCTCTCCTGACTGTCTCCTCACCGTATTCATCAGCGATGATGTGACCAGCCCCACCGCCAGCATCACGGCGAAGGTAAAGGGATACTCCTTTCCATCCGCGTGAAGGCTGAGCAGTGGTTCCGTAAAGAAAAAATTGAACAGCAGTACGCTGAGCACGGAGGCCGCCGCTGAACAGAGCCTTCTGCTGCAGTACATGGCAGTGGCCAGCACTCCCACCAGGTAAACCATGATGATATTGGCCTCCGACAGGCCCAGGCGAAGGAACACATATCCGGCCAGCGTGGACAGGGCCAGCGCCAGAAGCATTTTCATGCAGTCTGCCCATACGCTCTGTCGAAAGGGACAAGGCCGGCCGCCGGTACCGCTCTGCCCGTCCCTTCTTTTCCACCAGAAAAGCCCTCCCGCCGGGACATTCTGCCCCGTTCCCGCATTCCCCACATCCGGAATGATATAAATGTCCAGGCCGGGGGCGAGAAGCGCAATCCTGTCCGCCAGGGTTCCTCTGGTCTGTCCGAAGAAAATCCTGTGGTTTGTCCTGCCCAGCACCAGCTTGGAAACGTTTCCCACCCGGGCATACTCTGCAATCTGGCCGGCAATATCCTCCCCGTACACCGTAACGATCCTGGCTCCCAGTGCCCTGGCCAGACGGATATTGTCCTCCGTCATTTTCCGCACCTTTTCCCCTGCCTCCTGAAGGGAGGGAGTCTCCACATAGAGCGCCGTCAGCTCTCCGTGAAAAGCATAAGCCAGGCGGGAAGCGGTGCGGATCACCCTGGGGCAGGTGGGCGAGGGGGAAATACAGATCAGGATGTGTTCACCCGTGTGATACTCTCCCATCCGCCCCTCCTCCCGCTCCAGAACGGCCAGACGGTTCACCCTGTCCGCGGTACGCCGCAGGGCGATCTCCCGAAGCGCGATCAGCTTATCCCGTGCAAAAAAATGCTCCAGCGCCCGCTCCGCCTGTCCCTGCCTGTAGATCTTTCCCTCCTTCAGCCGGGCGATCAGCTCCTCCGGCTCAATATCCACCACCTCCACCTGATCCGCCCGGTCAAACACACTGTCCGGAATCCGTTCTCTCACCCGGATTCCCGTAATGCTTCCCACCTGATCGTTCAGGCTTTCCAGATGCTGGATATTTACGGTGGTATACACGCTGATCCCCGCCTGCAGAAGCTCCTCCACATCCTGATAACGCTTCTCATGGCGCAACCCGGGCGCATTGGTGTGGGCCAGCTCATCCACCAGAAGCAGCCGGGGCCGGCGTTTCAGGGCGGCATCCAGGTCGAACTCCCGAAGGAGGATTCCCTTGTATTCCACCATCAGCGGCGGGATCTCCTCCAGCCCTTCCGCCAGTGCCCTTGTATCCGGACGGTCATGGGGTTCGATATAACCTGCCGCCACATCTCTGCCCCTGGCCAGCTCCTCTCTGGCCGCCTCCAGCATGGCATAGGTCTTGCCTACCCCGGCCGCAAAGCCCAGGAAAATTTTCAGCCTTCCCCTCTGCTTCTGAAGCGCCTGTTCCTCTTCCTTTTTCAGTTTCCTGAGCAGTGCCTCAGGATCCGGCCTGATCTCTTCCATATTCCGCTCCTCCATGGATCAACAGCTTTCTCAAAATACTCTCCGTTTACGGCTGTCTGGCAGAAAGCAATTTTCAAACACGCCCTATGCTTCCCCGTCCTCCACCATGCCAAGCCTGCGGGCAAGCGCCAGGTTCAGCTCCAGCACATTGACCCGTTCTTCCCCGAAAATGCCCAAAAGCTTATGTTCCGTATGCTCCTCTACAAGCTTACTCACCTCGTCCCGGCTCAGCCCGCTGTTGGCCGCCACGATCGGGATCTGTATCTGTGCTGCCGCAGGGCTGATGTGGGGATCAAGGCCGGAGCCGGAGGCTGTGAACAGATCTGCGGGAAGCCCGCCCTCATACTCCTCACCCGTGGCCGCCAGATAGTCCGCCCGAAAAACGGCGGCAGCCTCCTCTACTCTGGCCTTCAGCTGTTCATTGGAGGCCCCATAATTGTAGGAGCCTGAGGCAACGCCCCCATAAGTACCATCCGCCTTTTCCTCCTCCGTATAGACATTGTAGTTTACAGAGGACGGCCTTCCCTTGAAAAATCTGGGATCCGTCCACTGCTGTCCCACCACCTGGGAGCCCACAGCCTCCCCGTCCGCATAGATCAGACTGCCATCAGCCTGCTTAGGAAACAGAAGCCTGGCAAGCCCGGTGGTCACTGCCGGATAGATCACAGAGCACAGAACCGCCAGCAGCACCGTAAGTATAACCGCACTTTTGCATGTTTTCATAAACGCTTTCATAAATATCCTCTCATTCTGCCGCAGCTGCGGCATTTCCATTCCCCGGCCGCTTTTATTTCCCGGAGCGTATCTGCCATTCATTTCCTTATGGAACAGGAGGCCGGGAAATCACCCCCATCCGTCAGACGCCATTACAGCCCCATCATGGCAACCAGCGGCGCGATGAGCATATCAATCAGCTTGATCCCGATGAAGGGCACGATGATACCGCCCACACCGTAGACGCCCAGATTTCTCAGAAGCATTTTCTCAGAACGCATGGGCCTGTATTTCACGCCCCGCATGGCAATGGGGATCAGGCAGGGAATGATGACTGCATTAAAAATCAGGGCCGACAGGATCGCGCTGTAGGGGCTTGCCAGGCGCATGATATTCAAAATACTCATCTGCGGAATCACCAGCATAAACATGGCCGGGATAATGGCAAAATATTTGGCCACGTCGTTGGCAATGCTGAAGGTGGTCAGGCTTCCTCTGGTGATGAGCAGCTGCTTGCCGATCTCCACCACCTCCAGGATCTTGGTGGGGTCGGAATCCAGATCCACCATATTGGCAGCCTCCTTGGCGGCCGCCGTGCCGGAATTCATGGCCAGCCCCACATCCGCCTGCGCCAGAGCCGGCGCGTCGTTGGTTCCGTCCCCTGTCATGGCTACGATCTTGCCCTCCGCCTGCTCCTTCCTGATTTCCTCAATCTTATCCTCAGGCTTACACTCTGCAAGAAAGCCGTCCACTCCCGCCTCCCTGGCAATGGTGGCGGCAGTCAGCGGATTATCGCCGGTGCACATGATCGTCTTAATGCCGATCTGGCGCAGTCTGGCAAAGCGCTCCACCAGACCGGGCTTCACCGTATCCTTCAGATAGATCACGCCGTAGATCACCTTTCCCGCACAGACTGTCAGAGGCGTACCGCCCAGCCGGGAGATCTGTGTCACGATCTCCTCCAGATCATCCGGTATCTTTCCGCCCAGCTCCTGTACATGGGCTTTGATGGCCTCTCCGGCTCCCTTGCGGATCTGAGTTCCGTCTTTTAAATTCACGCCGCTCATCTTGGTCTGAGCCGTAAATTCCACAAACTCCATCTGGTCAGCCGCATCGTCCCGGATCCTGGTTCCCATGCTCCTTCCCAGCTCCACTATCGATTTTCCCTCGGGTGTGCTGTCGCTTAAGGATGTCATCACCGCATAGTCGATCAGATCCTCCTTCTTCACTCCCTTCACAGGATAAAATTCTGCTGCCAGACGGTTTCCGTAGGTGATGGTTCCCGTTTTGTCCAGGATCATGGTATCCACGTCGCCGCAGGCCTCCACAGCCTTGCCGCTCATGGCGATCACATTGAACCGGGTCACACGATCCATTCCCGCAATACCGATGGCGGACAGCAGTCCCCCGATGGTGGTGGGAATCAGGCAGACCAGAAGGGCGATCATGGTAGCCACCGGAATCTGCGTATCGGAGTAATCTGCAAAGCAGTACAGCGTCACCACCACGATCAGGAAAATAATGGTCAGGCTCACCAGCAGGGTGTTCAGGGCAATCTCATTCGGTGTCTTCTGTCTGGAAGCTCCCTCCACCAGGGCGATCATCTTATCCAGAAAGGACTGGCCGGGCTCTGAAGTGACCCTGATTTTCAGCCAGTCTGACACCACGGTGGTGCCTCCGGTTACGGAGGAGAAATCTCCCCCCGCCTCTCTGGTGACGGGTGCGGATTCCCCGGTGATGGCGGATTCGTCCACGGAAGCGATACCCTCGATCACCTCTCCGTCATTCGGGATCAGCTCTCCTGCCCGAACCAGCACAATGTCGCCTTTTTTCAGCCGGGCGGCGGGAATCTCCGTCTCCCTTCCGTCCCGGCCGATCAGACGGGCTGACGTATCCTTCTTCGTTTTCTTCAATGTGGCCGCCTGCGCTTTACCCCGCCCCTCTGCCACGGATTCAGCAAAATTGGCAAAAAGGACTGTGACAAACAGGATGATCGTCACCGCTGTATTATAGATTCTCAGGGAAGCCTGATCCCCGAATGCAGTGGGGAAAAAGCAGAGCGCCAGTGTGATAAGAAAACCAATCTCCACCACAAACATAACGGGATTTTTTATCATATATCTGGGATCCAGCTTCTGAAAGGAGCCGATCACCGAGCTTTTCAGAATATCCTTCGTAATAAACTTGGTATGTGTTTCTTTTGACATTGTTCACTCCAGTCTGCCGCACAGGCGGCTCGATACTCACCCAGGCGTTACTGTTTACCGGCGGACCGGAAAACAGTAACACCCTGACTCTCCCGCTGCGGTCAGGCTCCGGGAAACCACAGAGTCAGATGCTCTGCAATCGGCCCCAGCGCAAGCGCAGGGAAGAAGGTGAGCGCTGCAAAAATGTATACCACAAAAACAAGCACCAGTGTGAAGATCACATTATCCGTGCGCAGCGTGCCCGCGCTGGTATTCATCTGCCTCTTGGCGAGCAGGCTTCCGGCAATGGCAAGCTGGGCAATGATGGTCAGGTAGCGGCCAAAGAACATGGCCAAGCCGGTGGTAACATTCCAGAAAACACTATTGTCCGCCAGTCCCTCAAAGCCGGAGCCGTTGTTGGCGGCTGAGGAGGCATATTCATACAGCACCTGGGACAGCCCGTGACAGCCCTGGTTGGTGATCCCCGCAAGTCCCGCCTGGGTCATAACCGCCAGCGCGGAAAAGCCCAGAATCAGAAGCGGATGAATGATCAGGACGAGAGCTACCAGCTTCATTTCCTTTCCTTCGATCTTCTTATTCAGATATTCCGGTGTACGGCCGATCATCAGGCCGCAGAGAAACACCGCCAGGATCACATACATGATCATGTTCATCAGCCCCACACCCTTGCCGCCGAACACATTGTTCAGCATCATATGAAGCATGGGAACCATACCTCCCAGAGGGGTCAGGGAATCGTGCATGTTGTTCACGCTTCCTGTGGTAAAGGAGGTAGTGGTAGTGGTAAACATAGCGGACTGGGCGATGCCGAACCGGACTTCCTTTCCTTCCATGTTACCCATATCGGACGCAAGCCCCGCCTGCTCCAAAACAGGATTGCCCGCCTTCTCGGCAAAATAACAGGTGAACAGTCCCACCACAAACAGGATCGCCATGGCGGCGAATACGGTACGCCCCTGTTCTCCGAAAACAGGCCGTTTCACAAGCTTCTCCGCCAGAGCGGCCTTCTCGGCCTTCTTCTTTTCATGGTACATCAGACCAAACACGATCACACAGGCTCCGGGCAGGACAGCCATGCTGTACAGCTCAGTCAGATTAGAGATGATAGTGGGGTTTTCCAGCGGCGCAGAGGAATTGGCTCCCAGGAAACCGCCTCCGTTGGTGCCCAGATGCTTGATCGCTGCCAGAGACGCGATAGGGCCCATGGCAATATCCTGCCATTTCCCCTCCAGTGTATGTACTGTCTGATTCGCCTGAAAGCTCTGGGGTGCACCCTGGCTCACCAGGATCAGCGCAATGATAATGGAAAAGGGGAGCAGCACGCGGGTGGTGATCCGGATCATATCCTCATAAAAGTTTCCCAGATTCTTTCCGTATCCCGTGATACCCCGGATAAAGGCCATACAGGCCGCATATCCGGTGGCCGCCGAGGTGAACATCATGAAAATGATCACCAGCGTCTGGCTCAGATAGGAAAGCCCCGACTCACCGGAATAGTGCTGCAGATTCGTGTTCGTCATGAAGCTGATGATCGTATTGAAGGCCAGGGTGGGCTCCATCCCCTCTATCCCGTTTGGATTCAGGAAAAGAATGCCCTGAAGGCGGAAGATCAGGTAACCCGCAAATATCATCACCCCATTGGTCATCAAAAGATTCAGGGTATATTTTTTCCAATCCATCCCCGCCCTGTCGATCCGGCAGAGCTTATAGATCCCATTATCAATCCTGTTGAAAACAGGATCCGCGAAGGTTCTGTGTCCGGCGGCGACATGGTACAGATAGACTCCCATGGGAATCACCAAGGCCATGTAGACCGCCATCGTTACGATAAGCTGTAACATTTTCTCTCATCCTCCCATTCGATTTTACAGTTTTTCAGGATACACCAGCGCGTATACCAGATAGCAGGCCAAAGCTGCAATGATGAAACCAAGTATCAGCATATCTACTTCCTTTCTGCCGCCTGGGGCGGCCTTTTCTCTACTTCTGATCAGTCCGGCCTCCCGATACCTGGGAATCGCACCAGTCGGTGAAAAGCTTCATCAGAAAGAAGCATAACAACAGCGTTCCTGCCATGAGTACATCCATCATTTCTATTTCTCCTCTCCCGCCTCAGGCGGTTTTTTTATCTGAGCGCCCTTTCACCAGATGCCCCTCCGGGGCTTTCCTCTGCTGCCGGGCTGTTACTTAACTTAACCCTTTTTCCCTTAAGTAGGTGTTAAGCATGGAGGAATAGGCATTAAAGCTGTATTAAATAAGACGGCGGACAGATTTTCAGATGTGTGTAAGCATAGGAAATACAACCCCGGGCAATCGAAAAGGCGATACCTGATCCTAAAATCAGATACCGCCAATAAGGCATTTGTTTATTCATAACCCTTCCCCGTCAAAAGCCGGAATAAAGCTTTCCTCCGCTGTATCCCCCTCCTGGATAAAGCCCTTCTCCACGCCGATCTGCAGCGCATAATCCACAATCCGGTCGTATTCTCTGGAGGTTATCCTCCGGTTCAGCTCCGGATAATCCACAAACTCTCCCATGGGTGTGTACTGGTTCATGATGCTGATAAAAATGGAATCCCCATAGGTCTCATGCAGATATTGAAGCACCCTCCTGGAATCTGCCCCGCAGCCGGGCAGGAGCAGATGGCGCACGATCACGCCTTTTTTCATCAGCTCCTGCCCGTCCGGCCCCTCCTCCAGAACCGGGTCTCCCACCTGACGCACCATTTCTGCGATGGCGGCAGAAGCCACAGGAAAATAGTCGGGCGCGTTGGAATACCTCTCTCCCAGGCGGGGGGATGCGTATTTCAGATCAGGCAGATAAATATCCACCAGCCCGTCCATAATCCGCAGAGTTTCCACCTTTTCATAGCTTCCCGTATTGTAAACCACAGGAATGCTTAACCCCCCGGTCTTCGCCCGTTCAAGCGCTGCGGCGATCTGGGGGACGAAATGGGTAGGCGTCACCAGATTGATGTTGTTGGCTCCCTTTTCCTGAAGCTCCAGAAAGACCTCCGCCAGCCGCTCCACGCTGATCTCTTTTCCCGCCCGGCTCTCCGCAATCGTCCTGTTCTGGCAGAACAGGCATCGCAGTACGCAGCCGCTGAAAAATACGGTTCCCGAGCCTTTTTCCCCTGAAATACAGGGCTCCTCCCAGAAGTGGAGCGCCGCCCTGCCAGCCTGCAGGCGGGCAGTCTGGCCGCAGCAGCCGCGCTTTCCCTCCAGACGGTTGGCATGGCAGTTTCTGGGGCACAGGGTACATTCTTTCATGTAGGAGTCGTAATCTATGGGCATGGGGAGAATTCCTTTCTTTCACTTTTATTAAAAAGAGACATACAGATGGCGGAAAACAATACCCGACATCCGAATGTCTCTATTTTCTCTTATTTTCACAGCAAAGACAACCGTTTATCTGAAATTTCCTTCATCAGCGGTAGCAGTTCAGCGTCCCAAAGAAGAATTCCCTGCCCGCAGCCCCGCCAGCGCGCTTTCCAAAAGCTCCCCGCTCCGGTTATGGGACAGCTCCCAGATTCCCACTCCGGCCAGTCCCTGTCCGGCCGCGAAGGCCGCCTTGGCTGTGATGGACGCTGGATCCTCATAGGAGACAAAAACCGAATCCCCGTACAGCACGGGCACCGCCGCCTCCCTGTGAAACATCCTTTTCATAGAAGGATCAGACAGATACCTGCTCCTGATTGCATCAAAGCCCATCGACCTGGCAGCCCGGAAGGGACTGTACATACCCGGCAGTTTCCCTGCGGAGACATCTGCACCAACAGGAGCCGTTTCCTGAACGTTCACCCCTTCATACACATACCCGTAAAAGGGCATTCCCAGTACCAGCTTGTCTCTTGGCACCCCGGCCGCATCATATGCGGCGATACCATCGGCTACGCTGTTCTTGTACTGGGGGCTGCAGCCGGAGGGCTGGCTCAAGGGCGCGGACAGATCGGAAAATCCATCCCAGGGGCCGTGCATATCATAGGCCATCCCAAAAATAAAATCCACCAGAGAGGCCACCTTCACAGGCTCGATTTTTTTCAGATAGCTGGCGCTGGCCGCTCCGGCAATCGTCAGCTCATACCTTTTTCCATCGGCGGCTCCCTGACGGTCCAGCTTCTTTCGGACAGCGTCCAGAAGCCTGGTGAAATTCTCCCGGTCAGCCGGGCTGCTTCCGTTCCCCGCCGGGCCTCCCGATACCGGGTATTCCCAGTCCAGATCCACCCCGTCCAGGCCATGCTCCGCGACAAACTCCGCACAGCTTTGGGCAAAGACCTCCCTGCCCTGTTCCGTGGCTGCCACAGCGCTGAACTGCCCCGAATAGTCCCAGCCTCCCACACTGATCAGAACGCGAAGACCGGGGTATTTTCTTTTCAGCTCCCCAAGCTCCTGAAAATTCTTCCCGTCTATATCCGGGTTCGCCATGGCCAGACGTCCTGTGGCCGGGTCAATCTTGGCAAACGCATAATTGATATGGGTGAGCCTGTCCGCCGGAAGGCTTTTGGGGGTGTACCCATCATAGGCCGACCAGTTGGCATAGTACCCCACCACCAGCTTCTCCTTCCCTTCTGTTCCCCCAGAGGCCTGAACGGATGCAGCGGGAAGAGATGCGGACAGAAGGAGCGCGGCGGCAGTGATAAGCAGACGTGCGATCTTTTTTCTCATTTTTACCTCCATATCGGAGCATAAGCGGCAGGGCGGCGGGAAATCGCAGATGCGGCTTCCCGTCTGCCGCCAGGGCTGTCCGCGGTGCTCCGGATGCGGTGAAGCGTTAACAGTTATCTGTTGTACTGTCGCTTATTTTACAGATTCCGACAACGCCCGGCAACCCACAGATTATGGAAAAGCTGCGCCTAAAATGAAAGAAAAACTGCGCCAGGCCATCGTTTCCACGAAGTGCCCGGCGCAGTCTGATAGGTGAAGCTGAAACCGTCTCTATTCTTTTAATCATAAAAACTTGCGTCTTTACTTTAAAACCGTACATCTTTATTTTAAATTAAAACCGTGCGTCCTGCTTCGAGCCCTAAACCCATATGCGTTACCTTTACAGTTAACTCCGCCAGGCACCCTCACGGCACATGGAAAATTCTGCTTAGTGCTGCTTTGTTCCCAACCTGACACGGTTCACAGACATCCATTGCGTGAGACCCAAACTTCAACGCCACTTATAAAGGTCGGCCATACAGGCACAGACCCTCTGCCGGACATCACCCCTGCTATAGCGGATTTCAGGTACAAGGGACCGCTGCTCCCCCGGCTGCACGGTTTATTTAGTATACTTTTTTTTGAAGGGTTTGTCAATCCCGGCAGGGAACGGTTTTTCACATAGTTTTGTGTGCCGCAATTCTGAAAGCCAGATCCAGGGCGGTCATTTCCGGAAAAGCAGCCTTTAACGCCGGAAACTCCTCTACGCACTTCTTCCTCACCAGAGACTCCATTCTTTTATTCCGGGTCAGCACGCTTCCCCACAGGTACAGGTTTTGCGGCTCTCCTGCAGCTTCGGCCGTTTTCCGGTACGTATCCTTTACCAGGGCGTACAGGGCTTCGGCGCACTCCTCCAGAATTTCCTCTCCGGCCTTCTCTCCCTGCTCCGCCGCCCGCTCCGCCAGAGGTGCAAAGCAGGCGATTCGGGGCTTGTCCATAATGTTTTCATTCAGATAGGTGTCCAGCCGGGCAAGGGAGCTGATTTTGGACTGTTCCTCGAACAGCCCAAAAAGCACAGGACAGCTTCTTCTGCCGTCCATATGGTCGCCCACAGCCCGCAGCACTCTTTTCCCCATATCCATGGCGCTTCCCTCATCGCTCAGGATATGGCCCCAGCCTCCGCTCCTGACAATCCTGCCGGATGCACTTCTCCCAAAAGCGATGGAGCCGGTTCCGGCCACCAGCACCAGAGAGGGTTCCTCCGAAAGCCTGAGAAAGATCTCACAGTCGTTATAAACGCCGACGTTCTCTAAGGGGAAGCCCATTTCTTCAAAGATCCGGCGGCATTCCTCCTCCTGTCCGGCGGAATCGATTCCGCTGGCGGCAATGCAGAGTCCTGCACAGTCCTCCGGCTTCAAATCCAGACTTTTCAGAACCGGGAGCACCGCCTTCTCATAGCACTGTTTTGTTTTCTCATATCCTACTGTGCTCAGGGTACAGCCCTTCGTGAAGTATTCCCTGGCTTCCTCCCCTTCCCGTGCAATTTTCAGCCGGGCTGAGGTTCCTCCAATATCCATTCCCATCCAGTATTTCATCATCTATCCCCTCCGTACTTACCTGACATAGATTCCTATAGTTCCTCCACCCCGCCAAGCTCCATTTTCTCCTCGGGCGCAAACTGCGGGGAGCCTGCATAACGCAGCAGACTATGGACAAGCTGGCGGATCTCCGGCCTGTCCATATGCCGCTGCAGGCGGCTGGTGCACACCAGAAGCTTCCCTTCTCCCACGGCGGCCTCCCAAAGGACGCCCAGCTTATGGTTACGCTCAAAGTTGTCGATCATCTGCACAATGGGGCGCATGGAAGGAGCCGTTTTCTCCTCCAGCACCGCACAGTCACAGTCGGAGCACACCGCGTACCACTGGGGTGTGGTGAAAGTCTCTGCCCCGAACCCGGCCAAGGCGGGATGGTCGTTCTGAATGAGAAGCCCCATGGTTCCCACGGGAACGGGCTTTCCCATACTCTCGGAAATGCTGCGGAACATGGGATAATTCCAGAAGTCCGTGCAGTAGGTTCCCTCCACGCTCTCCTTCACCCGTGCCGGCAGATACAGAACCCTTTTCCCTTCCTGCAGCCAGGCAGACGCCTGCTCCGCATTTACAGCCACCCAGACGGGTTCTCCATAGCCCTCCACGCAGCCGCCCTTTTCAGGCAGGGATACCTGTTTCTTGGCAGGATAGATCCACAGAGGATATTCCTTGTTCAGGCTTGTGCCTTCGGCTCTCATGCGCAGGGTAAGGCGTTTCGTCCGTCCCTCCTCCGTCATGGGCAGAACGGCGCAGATGCTTCCCAGCTCCGTCAGGCCGTAGGCGTGATCCGGTATGGGCAGTATCCCCCGGTACAATATCCTCTGATCATCCGCTTTCCCGGCGCTTTGCACAGGCTCCCTGCCTTCGCCGGAAGGCCCTGCCGGATCCGTTCCCGGCTGTCCCTTCTGCGCGGACGCTTCCTTTCCTTCCGTCTCAACAAGCTCCCAAACCACCTCCCGGCCAACCAGCTCCCGGCTCTGGTTAAAGTAGCTGATCTTCACATCCGCCTGGAAGCGCTCTCCCTCCATATAATTATAGCGGTCAAATTCAGCCAGAAGAACCTCATCGGAGCAGAAGCTTCTCCACTCCTCCCCGCCAACCAGCCCCTTGGAGTCCATGAAAACGTCCAGAATGCCCACCAGGGCCGTTCCCTGTCCCTGGAAATCCTGGAGATCCAGAATCTGGTAGCCCGCCATATTGCGGGTGCGGTGCATAGCCTCCAGCTCCTCCTTGTAGCACTGTACCGCCAGTTTACCGGAATTAAAGAAGAAGTCGTCCGCCTGATCACCCATTCCCTTCTCCACCAGCCTTTCCCTGAAAATCTTCAGGTTCTCCGCTCTGGTCACTCCGGTAAACTTGGGAATCTCATGAAAATTGGGGTAGGTGGCGTACTGGCCGATCTCGTGGGACACCACGGGCACATGGGGAATCAGCGCCTGTGCGCCGTCCGCAGCTTTTACCTTTTTCACGCCTGTGCCGAACTGGATCTCGATCTCACCGCCTGCCGCCCCATCGGCCGCATCGGCTGCGCTTACCGGGCAGATTTCTTCGTCATAATTCTTCCTGGTGGAGGGCTCTGTGGTCTGTACATGGCCCTGGGGAGCGTCGCACATGGCGTAGGAGCCGCGGATCAGACGCTTGATATTGCCGTCTGCATCCCTTCCATCCAGTCTCACGCCCACAAAAAAGTCCTCCTCAGGCAGAATCGTAGGAACGAACTGAAAATTGTTGGAGCCCTGTGTGTACAGCGGCCTGCTGTCGGCCTCCTTCAGACGGCGCATCATTTCACCGATCCGCTTCGGGCTGCCCCACAACTCATTTCCCATGGAAAGCATACAGAAGGAAGGATGGTTGCCAAAGGCGCGCAGGATCCGCAGTCCCTCCTGGATCAGGAACTCCTGCTCCTCACCATTGTACTGCTCCTCCCCTTCCTCCGCAATGGTGCCCCAGAAGGGAAGCTCCGGCTCCAGATAGATTCCCAGCAGATCCGCTGCCGTGAAGGCCGCCTCCGGCGGACAGCAGGTGTGGCAGCGATAGTGGTTCATTCCATAGCTTTTGGAAATCCCCATAACCCGCAGCCACTCCTCCACATCCGTGGGAGCCGCCCCTGTCAGAGGGAAGGCCAGCCCTTCATGCTTTCCTCTCAGCATGGTCTGCCTGCCGTTGATCAGGAAGGCGTGCTCCCCCGCCTGAAAGCTTCTCATTCCCATATCGGTCTGAGCCGCGTCCCGGCTTCCCTCCAGGGTGAAGCGGAAACGGTAAAGCACAGGGGTATATTCGCTCCAGAGCACAGGCTCCTCCCGGAAAGGATACACAGCCGTTATCCGGCTCTCACCCTCGGGAATGGAAAGGGGGATCTGCAACGGCGAAAACTCCTTCCAGCTCTCTTCCTCGTTCCGGTTCTCCATGCTCCACTCTCTGGGCTGTATGGTCAGAGTAGTTTCCACGGCAGGGCCGTTGTTTACAACCTCCAGCTGGAATTTTGCCTCCTTTGTGTCCACATGCCCTTCCGCCCTCACGCCGCGGATGGAAACGGTATCATAAACCATAAGCGCCAGCTTTCCCGTGATCCCGTTCCAGTTGGTCTGGGTATCCGGGCTGGTCATATGGCCGCCTTTAGATGGGTAATTGGTGTTCTCCACCTCGATCCGAAGCAGGAAATCAGGGCTGTTCACAGCCTCCGTCAGCCGGTATACATGGGGCGCATACAGGCTGTCCTGTGCTCCTGCCAGCCGCCCGTCCACCCACACGCGGGTTTTTCTGGTACGCTCCAGGCTCAGGTACAGCTCCTTTCCCAGCTCCTCCAGCGCGATGGACACCTTCTTTTCATAATAGGCGCAGCCCTCAAAAGGGTACACCTCCGTCAGCATACCGATCTCCCGTTTCGTATTTCTGACGCCCTTTCCGGCCTGGGCCGTGGTACCCGGCAGGCTGATGTGGTCCTCCAGCGTGGGCTCGTTCAGGGAAAAAAGCCATTCCCCGCTCAGGTCGTATTCTCTTATCATGTAAACTCCTCCTGTTATCATGCTTTATGCAGCAAAAACCGTCAGCGCTTCGGCCGCGGATACCGCAGGGCCGTGGCTCTGAAAAGGGAACCCGCCATGCGGATTCCCTTCCACTCACACCAGTGATTTGTTCAGATATGCTTCCTGCTCCGCAGTCAGGGTATCGATTTCTTTTCCCATAAAACGAAGCTTTCTGGCTGCCACATCCCGGTCGATCTGCTCAGGCACGTCGATCAGCTTCTCGGTCAGCTCCCTGCCATGCTCTGCCAAATATCTGGCAGACAGCGCCTGGATCGCAAAGCTCATGTCCATGATCTCGGCGGGATGTCCGTCTCCCGCGGCCAGATTCACCAGACGTCCCTCTGCCAGCACGAAGATCCACTGTCCGGTGGGAAGCCTGTAGCCCTGGATGTTCTTACGCATCTCCTTCGTCTCCACTGCCATACGGCGCAGTCCGGCCATGTCGATCTCGCAGTCAAAGTGGCCCGCATTGCAGAGGATCGCGCCCTCCTTCATCTCCACGAAATCTTCCGCATCGATCACCTTGTCACAGCCCGTCACGGTTACGAAGAAGTCTCCTGTTTTGGCCGCTTCCTTCATGGGCATCACCTCAAAGCCATCCATCACCGCCTCGATGGCCTTCACCGGATCAATCTCAGTAACGATCACTCTGGCTCCCAGACCCTTGGCCCTCATGGCCACTCCCTTGCCGCACCAGCCGTATCCGGCAACCACTACCACCTTGCCGGCTACGATCAGGTTGGTGGTGCGCATCACACCATCCCATACGGACTGGCCTGTGCCGTATCTGTTGTCAAAGAAATGCTTGCACTGGGCGTTGTTGACACGAATCATGGGGAAACGAAGCTCTCCCGCCCTGTTCATGGCCTCCAGACGAATGATGCCCGTGGTGGTCTCCTCACAGCCGCCCAGGATCTCCGGGATCAGCTCCTGCATTTCCGTGTGAACCATGTGCACCAGGTCGCCTCCATCGTCAATGATGATGTTGGGGCCTGCGGAAAGAGCGGCGCGGATGTGGGCATTGTACTCCTCCTCCGTCGCTCCGTACCAGGCATGTACCTCCAGACCTGCCTTCACCAGAGCCGCCGCCACGTCGTCCTGGGTGGACAGGGGATTGGAGCCGGTCACGTACATTTCGGCTCCCCCTGCGGCCAGAACCTTGCACAGATAAGCCGTTTTGGCTTCCAGGTGTACCGAAAGGGTGATCTTTTTCCCCGCAAAGGGCTTCGTCCGGCTAAATTCCTCCTCCAGCATACGAAGCAGGTCGCAGTTCCTTTTCACCCACTCAATCTTCTGCTCGCCCGATTCAGCCAGGTTAATATCTCTGATCTCGCTGTTCATATTTTCCTCCATTCCGCCGCGCCAGAGCGTAGAGCTGACGGGAATGAATGTTCAAACACGCTCTTGCGGCACTGGAATTATGGTAGCAAAAAAGCGGAGGGATTGCAAGGGGCGTTCTGTCTCCGGTTTGCGAAAAAATACAGCAGCGCCGGTGAAAAACAGATGATTTTCCGTCTGTTTTCCACCGGCGCTTCCACTTGAGACAGACTTGATGTTCCGCTCACTTACAGCAGAGCTTTTGACTCCCTCATGTTAAGCTGGCAGCCCTCTGCGGGAAGCGGTGCCGGTTCCGTGCTCTGCCGGCTGCCATCGGGATTCACCACCGTCACAAAGAACTGCTGATTCTTCTGCTCATAAGCTCCCTCCTGCGGGCATATGGTCAGGGTTTGGTTTCCATCCTCCCACAGAAGCCGCACCTGCGCATACTCCCCATTTTCATAAGCATAGCCGTCTCCGCCGTCACGATACCAGATAAACTCCGCATCCTGCCCGCTGTAAATCCTGATCTCAACCGGATTTTCCTGGCAGGTGTGCATGGCCTCCGGCCCCAGAAGCAGGATAGAACCGTCCCTGACAAAGAGAGGAAGAGTTTCCAACGGCGCCTCTGCTGTGATCTGCATACCGCCCGTTTCATACCGGCCGCTCCAGAAGTCGTACCAGCCGGCTCCCTCCGGGAGATAAACCTGTCTGCTTACCGCGCCTTTTTCCGTCACGAGGCAGACCATCAGAGCACTGCCGAACAGATACTGATCCGTAATCTCCAGACAGCGGCGGTCCTGTCTGAAATCCATCCACAGGAAACGCATAAAGGATTTCTGATACCGGGTAACCTGCCATGCCAGCGAATAAATATAGGGCATCAGGCGGTAACGCAGCATCAGATACCGGTGCAGGGTTTTCTCCACATCCTCCCCGAACTGCCAGACCTCACGGGGGCATTTGGTTCCATGGGCACGGAAAATAGGGCAGAATGCGCCGAACTGAAACCATCTCACGTAAAGCTCCCGATAATCCGGTGATTCACAGGCGTCTCCCATAAAGCCGCCGATGTCCGACATCCAGTACGGCAGTCCGGACAGGGAATAGTGCAGGCCGTCCGTGATCTGCCTGCGGAAGGTCTGCCAGGAATACCAGGTATCTCCCGACCAGACGGCGGTGGCATATTTCTGAATCCCGGTAAACCCGGTGTGGGACAGGATGAAGACCCGTTTCGTCTCATCTGTCTGTCTCTGGTGTTCATAGATATTTCTGGAATGGGCCAGCGTATAAGCGTTGAGCCGCCGGGCCGCCGGGCCCAGACAGGTCTGATACATGTGGTAGGCTCCCTGAAGGCTCCACATGTTCGGCTCAGTGGCATCCAGCCACCAGGCGTCCACACCCTTCTGAAAAAGCCCTTCCTCCATACGCCGCCAGAACGCTTCACGGGCCTCCCGGTTCCACACATCGTAATAATTCCGCCGGAAGCCCTGGAGCGCCACCGTATAGTCCCCAAGGCTTTCTGCCGGCGCATCGTCCATCAGGAAGCCCCTGTCCTTAAATTCCTGATAAGCCTCGTTTTTCTCACTCTCACCGAAGTTCGGCCACACGCTGACCATAAGATGCACGTTATCCTTATGAAGGGTGCGGATCACCTCCTCCATATTTTCCGCATACTCCGGTGCAAACTGCATGGCATTCCAGCCAAAATCCCCCCAATACCGCCAGTCCTGAACAATGGCGTCGATGGGATGGCCCCGCCGCCGATGCTCAGCCGCCGTGTCCAGCACCTCCTGCCCGGTCTGGTAGCACTCCTTACTCTGCCAGTAGCCGTAGGCCCATTTGGGAAAAAGAGGCGCGTCCCCCGTCAGCCTCCGGTACTCCCGGATGATCTGATCCGCCTCCGGGCCGTACATCACGCAGTAGTCGATACCGCCGGCTATCTCTGACCAGATAGAGGTTTCCTGCCTCTGATCCGGCGTCTGATAGTACAGGCTGGCCGCCGCGTTTACAAAAACCGGATATTCCCTCCCCTTTTCCAGCCAGACGGAGCCCGTATAATAATTGGCGTGCCAGGAGGTTCCCCGCTCGATCACACAGGTTCCCCCCACCTGAACCAGTATGTTCTCATACCCCATGTTCTTGTTCCGTTTTTCGATGATCCAGACGTACTGCCCGGTCTGCTCCGGCACAAAAACCGTGGAGGACGTCTTGGTGTAGGGATTAAACTCCAGCTCCAGCTGCGTCTTGCGCCGGTTCAGCTCCGTCAGAGAGCAGTTATTCCAGAGCAGACCGTAACCCTTTGTGGAAACCAGAACCGGCACGGCGCTGATGATGTTGAACTGATTCAGATGGACAAACCGCCCCTTATAATTGCACGCGCCGTCCGCCTGCTGCCCCAGGCCGCCCAGAACCTCATCCTCCGGGGACACGAACGTCTGCTCCACACTGCCTGTCCATCCGTTTTCTTCCGAAGCCCTGACGAAACGGGCCTCTTTTTCCCGCAGAGTCTCTCCGCCATCCTTCTGATAAAACCGCAGGCTGTCATCTGCAAAAGAGTAGGCTGCACACAGCTTCTGCGTCTCCACTCTGACGCAGTCCCCCTCCTCCTGCACCGACCAGTCCCTGTATTCGGGCAGGCTGCCCGTCAGAACCAGCTCCTCCGCTTCTCCCGATGCCTCCTGCCCGGCCGGACGCTTCCGCACCCGTATGATACCCTCGCCGAGAACGGAAAGCTCTGTCAGCACCTGCTTCCCTTCAATCAAAATCCCCTTTTCTGCCTGCTTCATGTTATTTCTCACTCTGATCCTCCTCGTCTGTTCCTCCTACCCCTTAACGGAACCGATCATAACGCCCTTTACAAAATACTTCTGTGCAAATGGATAAGCGCACAAAATCGGTACCGTAGCGACCACGATCAGGGAATACTTCAGTACGGCAACGGAATTCAGCAGCAGAAGCGCCTGCTCCGGATCCATCAGATCTGACAGATTCATCTCGTTCAGCACCAGAAGCTCCCGCATGATATTCTGAAGCGGAAGTCTTTCCCTGTCGTTCAGATAGATCATTGCGTTGAAATACGCGTTCCAGCGGTTAACCGCAGAGAACAGAGCGTTCACTGCGATAATCGCCTTGGATAAAGGAAGGACGAAGGAAAAAAAGTAACGCGTATCGTTACACCCGTCAATGCTGGCCGCCTCCAGCATCTCATATGGAATACTGGACTGGATAAAGGTGCGTGTGATGATCATATTATACACGGAAAGCGCTCCGGGGAGAACCATAACCCAGAAGGTATTCATCAAATGAAGATTATTGATGTTGATGTAGGCAGGGATCATTCCACATTCCGTCCATCCTTCATTCTGACTACCCGCTCTGCCCTGGCCGCATAGTCCGGATCATGAGACACTACCACCAGCGTGATTCCATATTCCCGGCGGACGTTCTCCAAAAGGGTCTTTACCCTTCCGGCTGAATCGCTGTCCAGATTTCCTGTAGGCTCATCTGCCAGGATCAATCCTGCTCCGGTAATCAAGGCTCTGGCGATTGCCGTTCTCTGCTGTTGTCCTCCTGAGAGAAAAGCGGGGTACTGATCTTTTTTGTCGGAGATCTCCAGATAATCCATCAGCTCCTGTGCCTTTTTCTCATACCTGGCGCAAGGATTTTGGATGGCGGGAAGTATGATATTCTGATAAACTGTCAGTTGAGGGAACAGGTGAAACTGCTGGAATACAAACCCGATATGTTCCCTGCGGAAAGCGGAAAGCTCCTCATCTCCCATAGCCATTTCCTGTCCGAACACATGGATCTTCCCCTCTGTGGCCGGTTCCATACCACTGATCAGATAAAGAAGAGTACTTTTTCCGCTTCCGCTGGCTCCTGTAATCACCACATATTCTCCTTCTTCCACACACAGATTCACATGGTCAACCGCCGCAATCCGGCTCTCTCCCTCACCATATATCTTGGAAACCTCTCTGCATTCAATCACGCTGCTCATCGTCTCCTCAGTCCTCCCTTCGGTTTTCCATAATCCCGCTGCGGATCATCCGGCGGGTCATCTTTTCAAACAGGATTCTTGTCATGGCAAAACAACAAACCAGTGCCATCAGTTTAAATCCTTCATGTCCCCAGAAGGACAATCCCATGACCTGATTCCCATTTTCTGTATAAATACGATACTGGAGCAGATAAGCCAGAGCCAGCGTAGCCGTGGATGTCCAGGCAAAGTAACACAGGCCCTCTCTGTCAGCCCACCATAAGAGTTCCTTTTGAGAAAAGCCTATCATCCTGCACAGTCTCAGCTCTCCCTTTCTCTGCCTGATGTGCTGCCTGAAACCATTTAAGGCGCAGACGGCCAGCCCTGCCCCTGCCAGAAGGCTCCACATGATACGCAGAACGGCATAAATCCTGCTACGCATCTCCTTCTCCATCCTGGCGGAGATCAGATTGCTTACTGTGATCCCCGGTACTGTCTCAAGACAGTCACTCAGCCCGATTTCATATGCTTTTTCATCGAAACCATCGTCCAGGTCTATATTCACCACACGATAGGTCTGCTGTCCCGTCAGTTCACGCATCCGGGCGTCACTGATGATCACATCCGGGTTTACCAGACCCATGGCAGAGGTATTAGGCAGGTACGGGTAGTATACCACTGCAGCAATCTCGAACACCTCCTCATGGCTTGAGATCTGATCCTCCATGGCCCAGTAGCTCTCCATATCGGTTTCATAATCATCCCTTATTTTTACGGTAATCCTGTCACCCGGCTCATAATCCATTACCTGCCGTGCATTGCTGTAAAATCTCTGTCTAAACCTTCCCTCCACATATTGGGGAACAAACAGTACCGCCGTGTTGGACGTTTTCATCTGTTCCACATCTATTTTCCCCTGGCACAAATAGGCATCCAAGCGGTTCAACGCAGAATCGTTATATCCCATCAGGGTACTCTTGTAAACCGTATCCCCACTTGCCGGTTCCGTTCCCAGAAATTCCCTGTAATACAGATCCTTTGCATATTCATTATAGGTGTCATAATAATCGGAAGCGGGAACGATGTCATCCTCCAGCCTGACCCGCACAGGAAGCGTCATGGCCGCATCCACCCTTGCGGTTCCTTCCAGCGCGGTAATCTCCTCCAGCTTCTCCCGGCTCACACCGTTCAGGATGTTCTCCTGCTGAAATCCCGTGATTTGAAAATCCCCGTTCCTGCACTGGGAAAAAATCTCGTTCTCCTCCATCCGCTTTTCGGAAAGCTGTAGATAGTCCATTGTGAGAAAAACCACTCCCGCCAGAACGGCCATACCCACTGACACCCATTCCACCCTGAAATACAGCCCGCTCCATTTCCCTTTCTTCTCTTTCATGCGGCAGGCGCACCGTCTGGCATTCTGCCCCTCCCTCATCTGAGACAGGATGCTTCTGCGCGTACCTTCAAAGCCAATCCAGATGCAGACAGCCAGAAGCACCGCCAAAAGCAACAAAAGCGTCAACAAAAACATGGGCGTCAGTATTTCCGGCTGGATATGCCGGCTTTCTCCCCAGAAAATAAAATGAATCCTATCCAGCCCGGCCGCTTTTGTCAGAAGGGTTACTGCGGCCATGGCACACGCCGTACCTGCCAGGGTACAGACAGCATAAACGGCCAGCCAAAGCTTTGCCAGAGACAAAATGACCATACGCACGCTGAAACCACACATGCGGAGCTTTGCCAGCTCCTTCTGAAACTGCTCTTTTCCCAGTCTGCAGATTCCCACCAGATAGATACAGAACAACCCTGCAGTAAGAAGGCTCTTTCCCCAGACAGCCTTCATGCTCCCCATACTCCTGCGCATGGCTCCGGCTTCGCTGCTGAACTCGTAAAAAACGTCCTCCGCCCCTAGCTTTGCCTGTATTGCCTCCAGGCTCTCTGCCAGATCTGCCCCTTGTCTGATGTCCAGATTCACAATAGGGTCAATATCTTCCTCCAAATCCGCAGGAATAAAAAGATTCATTTTCCCGTTCTCTTTGGCATAAGCGCTGTCAGACAGGATGCCTGAAACCACAAACCGCTCCCGGAAATGGTTTCCTGCCTCATCCTCCAGAACAAACTCAATTTCTGTCCCAGCCTTCGGTTCTGCCCCAAGCGTTTCCAGTACCCAGCGTTCCGCAGTCAGCTCATTCCTTTTCTCCGGAAGCCTTCCCTGTGAAACCACAGAATTGCGCAGCATATAATTGGCATCAGCTCCCCTGATCCAGAAATCCTTCCCCTTTCCCTCCACGATCTTTTTATAGTAGGTGACAACCCCGCACTGCTCCACATTCTGGTCTGCCGCAATGACAGCAATATCCTGTTCGCTCAGATTACCCGAAAAATAGGCGATATAGCTACCGGTGTTGTACTGGTATTCGTAATACTGGGAAATGTTCTGAAACTGCTCCATCCAGCCGATGCTGCATCCAAGAAGGACAGCGCAGAACAGTCCCAGCGCCAGATAAAAAAGATTCTTTTTCTGCAGGATAAGTAAGTATTTAACCATATTCCCTCCCCTGGATTCTGATAAACAGGAGTACCGCATACTCCTCGCAGAAGCTTTCTGCCAGAATATTTCTACCGCGAAATCCTTCTACAGCTCCTTCGTCCCCGCCGCCTTAGCCAGCAGGTCGCCAATCTGCCGGCGCTTATCCACAGAGCTTTCCAGCTGCTCCGCCAGTCCCTCCAGCTCAAACGGGAAGCCTGCCATGGCGTTGGTATCCTCGCAGGGAAGCTCCGTCAGAGAGCCGTACCAGTTTCCGTCAAAATGGGATTCCTGCCAGCCCTCCTTCGGCGCCTTCGCAAAGGCAAAAACGTTCCGGGAAAATTCATGGGAACGGCCGGACTGATGGCAGCAAATGAGAGGCCCGGCCTCCTCATCGGTATTCAGGAACAAATTGCCGATCAGGCGGGCGCGGATGCCGTAATCATCCTGAATCAGGCATCTCTCATCATCCACACTGATATTGTAGCGGAGGATGGTTTCTCCACAGTCCTGGTTCCGGTTGATCCCCATGCAGTCAAGCCAGAAGCCGCCCTTATTTCCTCTGGTGTAATTGTACTGGAATATGGTGGTTCCGGCAGTGCCCCAGTCCGTGTCAAATGCGGTTCCGTCATTCTCAAACAGCCGGGTTCCTGTCACCACATTTCTCTGGATCAGCGCATCTGCGGTTGCACATACCCAGACGCCTGCGATCAGCTGAGTATCCTCCAGGCTGCCAAGAGCGCCTGCATCCACGCAGTAATTTCCGTCGATCAGGGGTGAAATGCAGTTTGCCACGATAATCCCGTCGCTTCCTGTACGCTCGATCCGGTTTTCCCTCACCACCACATGGGTATGGTGGATATCAACGATAAAATCCTCCTGCTGGTTCACACGAATCCCGCTGGTGAGCACGTCATGGATATGGTTTCCGCTGATCACAATGTCATGCAGATGATGCTCAGCCGAGGATCTGCCGGGCATAGTCACATAGATGCCGCCGTTCCAGTACATGCTTTCATACACATCCCTGCTTCTCCTGTTCTCACCGGTCACATCGCTGATCTCACAGTTTTCCACTCTGATCCCCTGTGTGATCCCGGTGGGGCTTCCGCAGATGCAGATCCCCTGGCGCACCGAGCGCTCCTGTGCATGATTCGTCACGGCCAGATCCTTTACCGTCCAGAAGCTGACGCCCTCCAGATAGACGGCCGCATAGCTTCCATCCCCATGGATGGCAGGAGCTGCTCCCTCTCCGTAGGCCTCCAGCGTAATGGGAGCCTGAAAGCTTCCGCTTCCCTGAGGCCTCAGCATCCCATGCCACTGGCCGCCTCTCCTGAAACGCAGTACATCCCCGGGCAGGAAAATACGGCTGTTCACATAGTCCAGCGTTCTCCATGCGCTCTCCGGCAACAGGCCTGTGTTGGAATCGCTCCCTGTTGTATCGTCTATGTAGAATATCCTTCTCTCGTTCATGTCTGCCTCCCTTTTGGGGCCATTGTGCGGCAGTCCGTTTGTCCGGGCTGCCGTACAATGGCCTCTCTGTCAAAATATTTGATCCTTTCAGTTATTCCCCAAGTATTTTTTCAGCATCTGCCTCTTCTCCGATACGGCGCAATACTTCCATACGGAAGGAGCCTGGCCAGGCCACAAGCCACTGTGAAGCATGCCCGCGTTCTCCCTGCCGGGTCACCGTATAACTCTCATCCTGGCTTCCCACAGGACGTCTCTTGCCATCTACCACCAAATTTCCGTCAGAAATATGTTGACATCCGTTTCCCCATATAGCGCGGGCACGGGAAATCCAGCGTTCCTCTCCAGTAATCTTCCCCAGGAGGTAAAGCTCTGGAATATAGCACAGCGCAAATGGATCAATGCCTTCATGAACTGTAGAAACCAATGTTCCTCCAAAAGAGTCATACCCGGTCTGCCCCAGAATACACTCCTGTCCGAATCGACAGGTATGGGTATACTGCCAGGTAGACAGATACCAAGCGGCTGCCTTTGCTCCCTCCAGCCATCTTTTCTCCCCGGTCAGTTCATAAAGCGCTACCGCTCCCTTCAAAAGCGGAATGGAGGATTCCTTGTCTATGGAAAAAATATCCAAGGCTCCCGCAGTAGTAAAGCCATTTTCTTCCAGTTCCCGCAAATAGAAGGACAAACTGCGGACTGCCGCCTCCTTATATTCCTCTCTGCCACTCCTTCTGAAGCCTTCTATCAAGGGAAGCACAAGAAAAGCGCCGACCGTTCCCTCTCTCACAGCGACTGTGCCGTCTTCCATCCAACACTTAGCAAATCTTCCTTCCTCATCCTGTACTCTCAGTGCGAAATCACAAATATCAAAAGCTGCCTGGCGATATGCTGCCTCCCGCCTGCCCGCCTTTTCTACGTCTGTATTAACGCTGCTGCCCTCTGATTCCTCTTCGGAAATCTTGTTCAAATACACTTCCGTTTTCAGCCGTTCTGTCAGATCTGCAGCCTCAAAGTAAGCACATCCAGCCGTTCCCAAATCACAGGCCTCCAAATATCTCACCTGCTGCGGATCATAATAGCTTGTCACCACACCTGCCGGAGAGATCGCATGAGTCAGCCAACTGTCCAGCACGGCAAAGCCCATTTTCTCTGCCTCTCTGTCACCGCTTCTCAAGGCCTCATACAACAGCGCATTTGCCAGCATTCCATTCTGACCGCACCAACCGATCTCATACTTATTAGAAGTGCGTTTCTCCCATTTTTCCCCGTTCCAGCTGTACCCAATGGAAAATCCACAGAACCCATCCTCTTCTTCCGTATAAAGCTGCTTGGCATAAGATACAGCCAGTTCCCATACCTGCCTTCTGTCAAGAGGGAGCTTCCTTTCCCGGTCATTCCTTTTCCAGGCTGCATCCAATGCCCTGGCATAGGCGCTTCTTCTTACACCGTTTTCTTCCAGTACGATCCAGGCGGTAAAGCTGTCTCTTGGCTCTATCGAGCCATGCCAGCCCTCCGAAAAACGATATAATTCCAGCTTCTTCGGGGTCTCCTCCTCAGGCCAGCAGATACGATGAACTTCTTCTCCGTTATCCTCATATAACTGACAGCAGTTATCGTCATTTTCCAAACCAAACAGAGCTGCAGCGCGTACCTTTCCCTCCACCTTTTTTTCTGAATAGGTCATACATGCCACAGCGGCACGATGATATCCATATTTCCACGGTTCCCCATGATAACGGTCAGAAGTATATTCACAGAAGGTTCCCCAACCGTTTCCGTTATAATTCACTCCCGGTATCATGGTAAAATCCGGCGTAAAGGAGGCACGAAGCTCCATCTGCATCCTTTGTACGGGAGCGCATTCTCTCCTCCAGAGGTAGACTCCTTCTTCCCTCTCCTCAAAGCTGTCCCGGCATCCCTCTTTCCCTACGGCTCTCGCAAGCTGAATCCCATCTGCATAAAAACAGGTATCCAGTCCCTTTCTTACGATCTCTATCATCCCAGTACCTCCCTATCTCCATTCTGCATGATTTCAATTTGTAAATCAATATTGAAAACCATTTACCGACAGTTTATTCCCCTTGACAGCCATCCAGCAAATTCCAGTTTCCGCATTTCCGCAGTACCTCCAGGCGGAATGCGTTAGGCCATGCCACAAGCCACTGTGTCACTCCAAAGCTTCCTCCCCAGCCTGCCTGTTCTTCTTTCTTCAGATTTCCCCATCTGGTATGTATATAGCCTTCATCACAGCTTCCTGCAGGTCTGGGAGCGGTTGGAGGTATCTGAAGCGTACCGTCAGAGATCACCTGGGAAGCATTGTTCCAAATAGCAAGCGCCCTCTCCTTCCACTCTTCCTTTCTGGTAAGATGTGAAAGCTCCAGAAGATCCGGCACATAGCAAAGGGCAAACGGATCAATGTGATGATGAGAAGTGGATACTGCCGTACCGCCAAAGGTATCGTATCCAAGACTTCCCAGCACAGTGTCAGCCGGATAGTCCACACTATGATGCCACTGCCAGGTAGACAAATACCAAGCGGCATCCTCCGCCATGTCCAGATATTTATCAAACCCGGTAGAACGATACATCAAAAGCCCGGCCTTTAACAGCGGAATCACCGACTCCTTATCAATACAGCAGGTATCCAAAGCGCCGCTGGTTCCATAACTATTGTTGGTAAATTCCCGATAATAGCAAGAGTAGGCACGGGCTGCCGCGATATGGTATTCCCGTTTTCCAGTACGCAGAAACGCCTCTACCAACGGAAGAATCAGGAATGCACCTGCGCTTCCCCGCAGTTCACAAACGGATCCATCCCGATGCCAGCTCATGCCGATACGGCCATCCAGCTGCTGTCTCTCCAGTACAAAATCACAGATTCCAAGCGCTGCATCCATCCATTCCTTTTTCTCAATTCCAAGCCTTTTAGCCTGATCATAGGCTTCCATCAGCTGTTGGCCGGCTGTTCCCAGATTACAGGCGTCGATCAACGCATCTTCCGGGTCATATCGAGCCAAAAGCAGACCCTTATCATTGCGCGCCATGGTAACCCAGGCATCCAGCACACACACTGCCATATCAAGGGATTCCTGATTGCCCCTCATCTGATAATCATAGAGGAGCGAAACCGCCAAAGAAGCATTTTGTCCACACCATCCAATCTCATATTTAAGCTGATCCCGTTTTACCCACTCAGATCCATTCCAGGTAAAGCCAATACTGAAAGCCCGGAATCCGTCTGCCTCCTCTGTATACAGCTTTCTGGCATACTCTACTCCCAGCTTCCAGATCTGTTCCCCCTTTTTCTCAGGCGCCTTAGGAATATAATGTGTTTTCCAGGAATGATGAAGCATCCGATTCACTGCATCCTTCCCACAACCAATACACAGCCAGGCACTGAAGCTGTCTCGGGGTTCCATTTTACCGTAGTACGGCTCCCCCCAGCAGTCTGCATAGAGTACCTGTGGCTCCTCCGTCTCCGGCCAGATCACACGATGCACAGTCCCGCCCTCACACAGCTGCAGGCTTCCTGAACAGGCTCCGTCTGCATACAGGCTGACCCCTGCCTCTTCATTCCAGGAACAGGTTGCCCCTGGTACGGCAGTACGGTGCCAGGCAAATGTATAAGCGCAGCCATCCTTCTCATAGCCCTTGTACTCATGGTCAGCTCCCCAGGGATTTCCATCATATGAAACAGCAGGCACCATGGTATGTAATGCCTTAAAATGAGTTCTTATCTCCATGATCATATGATCCGTCTGGAAATCTGTCTTTCTCTGCCACAGAAATACTCCCTCCTCCAGTTTTTGAAAAGAATCCTGTGCTCCCTTAAAAGCAGGAACAGACAGGATCTTCCTCCCATCCAGATAAAATTCTGTGAAATTATCCTCTTTTCTCCAGTCAATCATTCTCGTTGCCCTCCCTTTCATGGTCTGTATCCCCAGCCCCTGTCACACGGCTGCGGTACTCCTGAGGAGTCAGACCCATATGTTTTTTAAAAAAGTGAGTAAAATAGCTTGCTGTGGCAAGTCCGGATCGTTCCGCAATGGTCTGCATCCTTACCGTTGGGTCGCAGAGAAGCTCCCTGGCTATTGCAAGCCGCTGCTCCGTAATATAAGAGACCAGGGATTGTCCCGTCACCTTTTTGTAAATCCGGGAAAGATAGGATGGATGCAGCCCGGCCGCTTCTCCCAGTCTTGCAACCGAAAGGTCTTCTCCCAAATGTTGCGGCACATAGGCCTTTACCTTCGCCACAATATAATGATCCGTGTCTGAATGAACTGCCTCCCTCCCGGCAAAGTACCTTTCCGCAATTCCCTCCAGGTAACAGCATGCCTCATGAAAATTTCTGTGCTCTGCATAGTTTGCTATCTTTCCTATCTCCATATGAGACAGAAATCCCTTTTCTCTGGGCAGATAGTTCAAAACAGCCTGCATCAATAATGATGCAAGAGTGACATAAACGGTTACATCCCTGGCAGGATCATCGCCGTCCATTTTCTCCCTAAGCTCCTGAAGTGCCGCTCTGAAATCAGCAAGCTTTCCGTACACAAGGCTGTCCGATATTTTCTCTACTTGAAAGGCTCCCATCACCGGCCCTTCCTGACGCCATGTATAATTGGACAATACCGTTCTGCCTCCGCATAGGAGTACGCTTCCTCCGCCTTCCAATTCAAAACGTTTCCATCCCAGTACGGAAAATGCGGCTCCAAGCCTCTGCAATGGGATCTCCTCCTCATAAAGATATATCTGAGGCGCCTGAATGTCCAGACGTTCACACATGCTGTTTGCTATTTCCAGAAATCCTTTTAATCTGACCGGCCTATTATCCTCCGCCTGAGCAAGCAGCAATATGGCATGCTTCAGAACAGACGCCATGCTTATTTCAAATGCGCCCTTTAAGTTCTCCGTCACAATACTCTGAACACGCGCAGAAATATCTGTATCTGTTTCAGGATTCAAGCATATCAGAGCCATTAGAAAGCTTTTATCTAAATCAAATCCAACATCTGCAGCCTTCATTTTATGTTTCAGCTTATTCACCGCGTCTCTATCCCATCCGGACGGCAACACCATATAACGCAGACATTCCTGCTTCAAAAGCGGGACTGCTTCTTTCCAGGATTCTGTCATATGGAGCAGACTGCTTTTTTCATCATACTCCCTTTCCAGCCTCTCATATGCTTTCTCAATGGCAGCACAGAGAGCCTGGTCACCGTCCAGCTTCAATACATAGGCCACCACCCTTTTTCTGACTGCCCTCCTTGCATATTCAAACTCGCTGTGTCCAGTCAAAAAAATCGTCAGGCAGTCAGGCCACTCTCTTTCCACGATCTCTGCCATACGCAGACCGTCTGTCTCCGGCATACAGATATCGGTCATCAAAAGGTCAATCCTGGAATTTCGGAAAATGTTCAAAGCCTTTTCTGCACTATCCGCCTGGTATACAATAAATTTTCCCTGAAACTGTCTGACCACCATTTTGTACAGGCCTTCCAGAATCAGCGGTTCATCATCCACAATCAATAAGTTATACATTCCTGCTCGTCCTTCAGATGAATTTTGGCGGTAATACGGAAACCACCCTCTTTTCTGTTTTCCAAAATCAAACCGCTCTCTTTTCCATAATGAAGCTTCAGTCTCATATCCGTATTGGAAATAGCATGAATCTCCTCTGAGCTGATCCTTCCCTCCTTCATCCGGTCTCTGACTTCTGCAAGCTCTTCCTCTGTAATTCCAGGCCCATTATCCTCTACCTGAAAAAGAAATAAACCATTCTCGTAGGACATACGTATCCAAACACAGCCATTTTTCGTCAGATTCTTCACACCGTGCTCCCAGGCATTCTCTACAAGGGGCTGTAGAATCAGCGGAGCAATCTGTATTTTCTCCAGTCCTTCCGGCAGTTCATCCATCTGCACCGTAATGCGGGATCCAAACCTTGTCTTCTGTATAGCCAGATAATTCCGAATATGATCAATTTCCTGCTGTACATAAACCTTACGGCTTCCTGCCCGGGTAATATACTGATAATATTTTCCCAGATGCTCTGCATACTCCGCAATGGTATCATTTTCTTCCATTTGTGCCATACGATAAATCAAGAACAGGCTGTTATACAGAAAATGGGGCTGGATCTGATACTGAAGCTGTTTAAATTCTGCCATGTGTACCCGGTATTTCGCCTCCAGATTCTCCCTGATCAATTTCTCCATCCTGTGTACCATCCCATTGTACTCATGATAGATCAGGGTCAGTTCATCTTCTCCTTTTTCTTCTATCAGGAACGTATCCCTGTCCCGGATCCCCTCCATAGCATTCAGGATTCTGTTGATGGGCTTTGCAAACACCTTCCTGGCGTAAAAAGCATAAACACCAAGGAGCAGTGCGGTTAACAGAGTCAGTATCCCTACAAACATTCTGAAAAAACGAAGCGGTTCAGAGACTACCCGATCAGGATAACAGTATACCAGCCAAGCTTCTACACTCTCCAGACAGACACCGGAGGCAAACCCATCCTGTGATACATGGATCCAGCCCTCCTTCCCTCCTTCTGCGATCATTTCGGCCGCCTTTTCCACAGCAGGATGGCCATCCCATCCCTCCTTCCCTGAACTGACCGCCCCTGCGATCAGTTCTCCATCCACTCCCAGAAGAAACAGCCCTCCCTCCTCATCTCCCAGCATCCTTGTCAGAGTATCCCCCAGCGTGCCAGGAGTAATAACTGACTGTATGTAAAAATAAGGAACATTTTCTGTCCTTGTACGAATATTCAGAGGATACGCTGTGGTAAGACGTATCGTGCCGTCTTCCTCCAAACAAATCGGTTCCTTAACCCCCTCTTCATGTTCTTCATACACATCGTAGATCGGGCTGTCTGCACTGATTACCTTTTTCTGTCTGGGACAGTAAAGCCTGATTGATTCTGCCATGTCATGAAGAACTTTAATGTTCAAAAGCCTGCCAGACAGCGTCTTTACCGTTTTATTCCGTTGGTAAATACTGTAGCTGTCCCACAGAACGTAAAGATTGAGGGGTTCGCTGTCGTTTGCCAGGCTGCTCTGGGCCAACAGCAGAGCAGACATTTCCTGCTCCAGCTGTCGGCTCCAAAATCCCACTCTGGAATCCAAGGTTGCCTGCAGCTGTCCTGACAGTATCTGCTTACTGTAATGATTACTAAATATGCCTATTCCGTAGAAGCAAAGGCAGATCAGGGAGATAGATATCAACATTTTTCGGAAGGTTTTCGACCTATACATACAGCTTTTATCCTTTCACGGATCCCAGTACCATTCCCTTGACAAAATAACGCTGCAGGAACGGATATGCAGCTACGATCGGCAGAGTGGACAAAAAGATCTGTGCACATTTAACAGTACGATCAGACACAAGCGCCATTGTCTGCCAGTCTGTTGTACTATTCACTGAGGTATCCCCCTGGATAATAATCGTATGTAAATAACTCTGAAGCGGGTACTGATCTGGTTTGTTCATCATAATAATACCATCAAACCAGGAATTCCAGTGATAAACCAAAGCAAACAGACAGATCGTGGCAATGCTTGCTTTAGAAAGAGGAATAAAAATTCTTGTCAGAATGCTCCAGTGACTGGCGCCATCCATGAATGCCGCCTCTTCCAGTTCCTCCGGAATTGCTCTGAAGAAATTCAACATCAGCACAACGCTGAATACCGGAACCGCTCCAGGAATCACCAATGCCCAGATCGTCCCCAGAAGGTGCGTACTCTTAATTGTCATATATTGTGGGATCAGTCCGCCGTTAATCAGCATGGTAATAAAGAAAAACCAGGCATAAACGGTACGCGCCCTCAGTTTTCGATTATCTTTGGACAAGGGATATGCTGTCATTACACACAACAATACATTCAGCGAGACTCCAAGAGCACATCTGAGAATTGTAACCCCCAAAGACTTCCAGAAAGCCGCTCTTTTCGCCACATACTCATAGGATTTCAACGTAAACTCCACAGGCCACAGCTTGACCAGCCCCGCAGTAGTCGCAGCGTTGGAACTTAAAGAAATAGCCAGAATATTAATAAGCGGTATAATACAGATCAGAGCCAGAAAGGCCAGAATCAGCACATTGACCACATTAAATACACGGGAACCCATAGATTCTTTGATCCTGGTTCCTTTCTTCGCAGCCTTGTTGTTTCTCATGGCATCTCCTCCCTAAAAAATCCTGTAGTCAAAAAATTTATACGCAATATAATAAGATACTGATATGAACAGACAGGATACCGCCGACTTAAACAGCCCCATTGCCGTGGCCGGGCCAAACTGAGCATCGATCAAACCAATCCGGTAAATAAATGTATCGATAATATCTCCCGTCTCATACACCTGTGGACTGTACAAGTTCAGGATCTGATCAAATCCTGCATTTAATACATTTCCCAGAGCAAGCACACACATCAGAACCACTATCATACGGATTCCAGGAAGCGTTACATGCCACATCTTCTGAAAACGGTTTGCTCCGTCCATAGTCGCAGCCTCATATAAGCTGGGGTCAATCCCCGTGATTGCCGCCAGATATACCACCGTTCCAAATCCGAACCCTTTCCATATGTCTGTCGCAATAATCGTGGGCTGAAACCATTTATTACTTCCCAGAAAAAAGATGGGTTCTATACCAAACAACCCAAGAAACTGATTTACAATTCCGGAAGATGGAGACAAAATATCGATCATTACACCGCCCAGAACTACCCAGGACAGAAAGTAAGGCAGATAGATGGCAGTCTGTACTGTCCTTCTGAACTTGTTGGAACGCACTTCATTCAGCAGAATTGCTACGGTAATCGGAACTATAATTCCCAGGATGATCTTAAAAAAAGCAATGACAACCGTGTTTCTCAAAGCTGCCATTGCTCCCGGCATGTGAAGCAGATAAGTAAAGTTGTCCAGCCCCACCCACTTCTGTTCTCCAAAAAACCCCTTTGCCGGTATAAATTTCTGAAAGGCAATCTTCATTCCCAACATTGGGACATAACAGTAAATCAATGTAAGGATAACTCCCGGCACCAGCATCAGATGAAGTGGAATCTCTCTCTTCAGTCTGTTTTTCCTTTTTACAGTCTTCTGTTCCACCGCTTTTCCTCCTTTTGACCGGCAGGAAGCGCTGTTTTCAGCGTCTCCTGCCCAAATTAACCCCGGCATCCAGCCAATCAAACCGGCCTACTGCACAGACTGATACCACTCATTAACCTCTGTGGTAATGTCCGCACCGCCAAGTGCATTGAAATCTTCAACAAAAGAGTCAAAGGAATCCACATCCGCCTCGCCAATAATAATTTTTGTATAAACCTCATCACGCATAGTTTCCAGAGTGGATAATTTCTCTGTCATGGTCTCTGTAGGAGCGCCTACAAATTTATTGATCATGATGCGCCCTGCCTCATTCATTTCGTTTATGGTCGCATAGGAGCTTGGAGCTGGTCCATAGATTCTCTCCCATCCCCAAAGTGCAAAGCCTTCCTCGCTTCCAGAATAATAGCTGTCAAGTTTGTCCTGAATAGACCTGGCCTCTCCCTTCAAAGCAGACGTGTCTCCAGACTGGCGCGCCGCCTCAATATCCAAATAAGCCTGCAGATTTTTGTTAGGCATGGAGCACTGGATCGGAGAAAGCTTCCATACACCTTCCGCTTCCGGAGGTGCATAATAAACGCCATTGTCCCCGGTTTCTCCCCAACATTTCTCAATAAACAGATTTACCATCTTAATTACGGCCTCAGGATGTTCAAAATCTTTATTTACAGCAATCCATCTATTGGTTCCCAGATCTGCCTGTGCAATGGCCGGCTCTCCGGTAGCGGAAGGAAGCGGGTAAGCAGACCACTGGCTGTCTGCATCATTATCCTTACAGGACTGAAAAGGTGTCAGAGAAAGCCACTGCTGACCAAAACTAAGACCACACAGGCCTGCCGCGGAAGCTTCTCCGGCCTTGGTAGAGTCCTTCACGCCAAATTCAGGATCAAGCCAGCCCTTCTCATACATATCATGAAGCGCTGCCAGCGCCGTTTTACACTCCGGTTGAACCGCACCGTATACCAGTTGTCCATCCTTTTCCACCCAGATACCGGGATATGCTCCGTATGCGTTAAAGAAACCTCTCAAACCGCCGAAGCCGCCGCCCAGAAGGGATGTACCTGCCACTCCCATACCGATGGTATCATTTTTCCCATTACCGTCAAAATCAGCTTTTACAAACTGATCCACCATATTCATAACTTCATCCATGGTCTGCGGCACCTCCAGGTTCAGCTTCTCAAGCCAATCTGTCCGGATCCACATCAAATCCACTGAATCCACGCTTCCCCCGGTCACAGGAATACCGTACTGAACGCCATCCTTACGTCCTGCCAGGAACGGAGCCTCTCCCTCCTGATTCATCACTTCTTTGGTAAAATCGGAAGCATACTCATCAAATACAGATCCCATCTCCTGAACCAGTCCCGCGTCAATGAGCTGCATCATCTGGGTGGAGGTTACACACATCACATCCGGCAATTCCTCACTGGCCATAGAAACGTTCATCTTTTGGTTAAATTCATCGTCTCCTTTTACAATCCAGTCGTAGACAACCTTAATTCCTAACTCCTCTTCATACGTATCAAGCCAGAAATTATCCTCCAAAGTCTGGTCAGGAAGATTAGCCAGCACATTGGTCTCTATTGTGTCATCCGTAGCCCGGACAAAGTGAATCTCCAAAGGCTCCTCATACTTGCCAAAGGGATCCGCAGCCTGTCCGTCTGTTTCTTCCTGGGATGCATTCACTCCTTCACTCGCCGAGGCGCTTTCCTGTGCAGGAGCCGTCTCTTCCGGTGTCGCTGTCTCCGCTGTCCCGCCGCAGCCCGCCAGAGACAACGCCATGGCCGCGGTCAAAAGCAGACTCATCAGTTTTTTTCTTTTCATACTTCATACCTCCTGTTTCTTTTTCTTGTATTATATGAAAGTATGAAGGCTTCCTTCAATTTCGTTTTTCTGATATTTGTTGCTTTTTTATAACTTTTTCATTCTATCAGAAGCAATGCTTCATATTTAATATTGTTTATTTTCGTTTTTTTAATTTTTTATACCATTTATTTAGATATTTTGCCTATCAAAATTCTTATCAGTTCTACATAGTCAGCAAAATATTCAACAAATCAAAATAGTGGAAAATACCAGATACAGAAAAAGATTTATCCAAATTCACCAGATGCACTACCACGAAAGCCGCAGCCTCTTTTTCAAACTGCGGCTTCGCTTTCATTTACTTTTTCTCCTCCCCCGTCAGCATAGAGGTACAATGCCCGCAGCGTACTGCGTCAATGGGAATCTCGCTCTTGCAGAACGGGCAGATCTTTGTGGTCGGCGCTTTGGGCGCTTCCTCCTTTTTCTGTCCTATGCTCATGGCCTTGTTGATGGCCTTCATCATACAGAACAGGATGAACGCCATAATGATAAAATTGACCACGGAAGAAAAGAAGCTGGCAGCAAAGCCCGCCACGTCCGCCAGCGTGTATGTGGCCGCCCCGGTGAGAAAATTCAGAACCGGGTTGATAAAATTATCCGTCAAAGATGTGACGATTCCTGAAAAAGCACCGCCGATCAGGACGCCCACCGCCATATCCATCACGTTTCCACGCAGTGCAAATGCCTTAAACTCATTCATAAATTTTTTCATTGGACTACCCCCTACCTGCAGTACCCTGTCTCCATATCCACCACATTCCGCAGTTCCTCCCCCGCCAGGTAACGGCTCAGGTTCTCCGCAAAAATCTGTGCGATCTGCTGGAGCGTCTCAGGAAGGGAGTATCCTCCCGATACGTGGGGCGTGAGAATTGCATTCGGCGCGTCCCAAAGAGGATGATCCGGCGGCAGGGGCTCCGGATCGGTCACGTCCAGGGCGGCTCCCGCTATGCGGCCTGCATACAGGGCGTCGCTGAGCGCGTCAGTGTCGATGGCTGTGCCCCGTCCCACATTGATCACGACAGCGCTGCAGGGCAGAAGCCCGATTCTCCTGCGGTCAAGGATATGCTGTGTGGAAGCATTTCCCGGCAGGCTCATGGCCACTACATCCGCATGGGGGAGAAGGCTGTCCAGGCTGTCCAGGCCGTACAGCTCGTCCACGCCCTCCGGTGCCTGTCCCACCCGCCGTTTGATCCCGATGGTGTGACAGCCCAGGGCTTTCATCTTGCGTGCAAAGGTGAGGCCAATATCCCCAAGGCCGATCACCAGAACGGTGGTTCCCTGTACCACGCCCACATGACCTTCACTTTTCCAGGTATGGGCCAGCTGGTTGGAGTGGTAGAGCTGCAGCTTCTTGCGCAGCAGGAACAGACAGCCTATCATATGCTCGGAAATGGCCAGGCCGTAAGCCCCTGTAGCGTTGGTGAGGACTGCGCCCTCCGGAAGAAGGCCGGGGGTGCAGTACCCCTCCGTTCCCGCGTTGTTTAACTGGATCCATTTCAGGGAAGGGGCCCACTTTATCTGCTGCGGGTCTGAAAGATTACCCAGGATTACCTCCGCATCCGCCAGAAGCTTTGGCGTAATATCCGGTTTTTCACAGAAAACAAGCTGCCGTGCCTGCTCCGTTCCGGCAGGGGCCGTACCGGCTGCCCTTTCGATCCATTCCTTTTGTTCCGCCGTAAAGGGCGGCGTTACCACGATTTTCATTTCATCTTCTCCATCATATCCCGTACATTTTCTTCAATATCCCCGCGAAAAATGGCCGATCCGGCCACAACCACGTTGGCGCCTGCCTCCAGCACCGTGGAAACGTTTTCCTTCGTGATGCCGCCGTCCACCTCGATATCCACGTTCAGTCCTTTTTCCTGAATCAGCCGTCTGGCTTCCCGGATCCGCTCTGTGGAAGCGGGGAGGTATTTCTGGCCGCCAAAGCCGGGCTCTACGGTCATGACAAGCAGCATATCGATCTTGTTGAGGTATGGTTCCACTGCGCTGACGGGCGTGGAGGGCTTGATGGAAAGGCCGGCCCTGCGGCCCAGGCTGTGGATCCATTCCAGGGTTTCCTCCACGTTGCTGCAGGCTTCCAGGTGGACGGTGATGATGTCCGCCCCGCTCTTGGCAAAATCCGCCACATAGCGGGTGGGCTCCTCCACCATCAGGTGTACGTCGAAGGTCAGGTCTGATACCTTCCTCAAAGAGGAGATCACACACATGCCAAAGGAAAGGGAAGGCACAAACATGCCGTCCATCACGTCTATGTGCAGGTACTGCGCCCCTGCCTTCTGTATTTTCTCAATCTGCTCTCCCAGCCGGGCGCAGTCCGCTGCCAGGATTGAGGGAGATAAAAGGTTCATATTTTCCTCCGCACCGGAGCGTTGGGTGTCTCCGGTTTCTTATAGAATAAAAACTGCCGCCCCTTTAAAAGCCTTCCCTCAAAAAAGAGGCTTCTGAAAGGGCGGCAGAATAGGATTCCTCATCTCTTACAGCTGAATCCCACTATGCGGTGTGAATCGCAGCCTGTTGCTGCCTTGCTTTTGCTTTTTATTTTACAAAATCCTTCACCTTCGCATAGATGCCGTCTGCATCCAGTCCGTACTTGGCAACCAGTGCGCCTGCGGAGCCGGACTCTCCGAAGATGTCGTTCATGCCGATGCGGCACACGGGAACAGGACAGGTCTCAGCCAGAGCCTCGCACACAGCGCCGCCCAGGCCGCCGATAACGGAATGCTCCTCCGCAGTAACCACCCTGCCGGTCTTTTTCGCGGAAGCGGCGATCAGCTCCGTGTCGAGGGGCTTGATGGTGTGAATGTTGATCACCTCTGCGCTGATTCCCTCTGCAGCCAGCTTCTCGGCGGCTTCCAGGGAGGAGGACACACAGATACCGGTTGCCACAATGGTAACGTCCGTTCCCTGGCGAAGCACCTCGCCCTTTCCGATCTCAAACTTATAATCCTCTCTGTCGTTGATCACCGGAACGGCGGCACGGCCGAAGCGCAGGTAAACGGGGCCTTCATATTCAATGGCAGCCTTCACAGCCGCTCTTGCCTCCACAGCGTCGCTGGGGTTGATCACCACCATGCCGGGGATCACACGCATCAGGGCAAGATCCTCCAGGCACTGATGGGAAGCGCCGTCCTCTCCAACGGTAATGCCTGCGTGGGTGGCTCCGATCTTCACGTTCAGATGAGGGTAGCCGATGGAATTGCGCACCTGCTCATAGGCGCGGCCTGCCGCAAACATGGCAAAGGAGCTGGCGAAGGGGATCTTGCCCACCGTTGCCAGGCCTGCCGCAATCCCCATCATGTCGCACTCTGCGATACCGCAGTCGATGTGGCGGTCAGGAAATACCTTCTGGAAGGTATTGGTCTTGGTGGCATTTGCCAGGTCGGCGTCCAGAACCACCAGGTCGGGATATTCTGCTCCAAACTCAGCCAGAGCCTTACCGTATGCTTCTCTGGTCGCGATCTTCTTTACTTCTGACATAATGCTTCACCTACTTTCTCAAGATCTGCCATAGCGATGGCGT